>JAGWZS010000250.1 GCA_018971905.1 Rhodospirillales bacterium
CACCATGAATTTCGGCGCGAAACGTTCTTGCGCGTAATAGAGCACATCGGCCAGCACCAGCCGCCCTTCGGCGTCGGTGTTGAGAATTTCCACGGTTTTGCCAGCGTAGCTCTTTACCACGTCACCGGGCCGGGTGGCCGAGCCTGAGGGCATGTTCTCAACCAGGCCGATCAGCCCCACGGCATCCACCTTTGCCTTGCGCCCGGCCAGGGCTGCCATCAGCCCGGCCACGGTGCCCGCACCGGCCATGTCCCATTTCATGTCTTCCATCCCGGCGGCGGGTTTCAGCGAGATGCCGCCGGTATCGAATGTGACGCCCTTACCCACGAACACTAGCGGGTCTTTCGGTTTCTTCGTACCCTTCTTGTCATCGCCATGGCCGGAGGCGCCGAGCCATTGCATCACCACCATGCGGGGTTCGCGCACGCTGCCCTGGCTTACTGAAAGCAAGGTGCCGAAGCCGAGTTTCTCCAACTCTTTCTGGCCGAATACTTCTACCTTCAGACCGAGTTTCTTCAAACCCTCGGTGCGCTCAGCGAATTCTGCCGGATAGAGCACATTGGCGGGTTCGGTCACGAGGTCGCGGGTGAATTCCACGCCGGTGGCCACGGCGGCGGCGATCTTCCAGGCGGTTTCCGCCTCTTTCGGCGTGGCGCTGAGCAGCTTCAGCGTCTTCAGCTTCGCTGTCTCGTCTGGTTTCTGGGTGGTGCGGTATTTATCGAATTTGTAAGCGCGCAGCCGGGCGCCAAGGCCTATATCCGCTGCCTGCGGGGCGGTGAAACCCTCAGCCAGAAGCGCGGCTTCGGTTTCCTTGGCCAAGGCGGCGGCGATGGCAGCACCCAACAGCTCGGCGTGGCGAGGCGCATCCTGCTTGCCCGCACCGGCTAGCAGCACGCGCTTATAAGGCCCGGTATTATAGAGGTTCAGGCTCTGCCCGGCCTTGCCTTTAAACTCGGCCGCCTGCATCGCTTTGCTCAGCGCACCATCCAGCTTTGCATCCAGCGCGGCGGCTTCGCCGGTCAAAGGCAGTTCCTCGCCCACCGGCAGAACCAGCACCCCATCCTTCGGCAGCGCCAGTTTACCGAACAAAACCTCAACCATGTGCCCCTCCATTTCTCAATGGTTCAACCATATCACTGCGCCGCGTCTTGGCCAGCCGGGGTGGTAAGGGTACAGACGGGCTATGCAGGAGCTTCTCACCCTCGCCGTGCGCCTGGCCGACGAGGCCGCCGCCGCCATACGGTCTATCCGCGCGGCGGGGTTCAGCGTGGAAACCAAAACCGATTCCACGCCCGTGACGCTGGCCGACAGGCAAGCCGAAGCGCTGATTACCGCTGGCTTGCGCGCCGCCGTGCCGGATATTCCCGTGGTGGCGGAAGAGGAGGTAGCCGCCGGGCGCATAACCGCGCCTGCCCCGCGCTACTGGCTTGTGGACCCGCTGGATGGCACCCGTGAGTTCGCCGCCGGGCGGGATGAGTTCGCGGTGTGCATCGGCCTGATTGAAAATGGCGCGCCGGTGCTGGGCGCGGTGGCGTCTCCGGCTTTGCAGGAGATACATTTTGGCCTGGTGGGGCAGGGGGCCTGGCGCCGCAAAGGGGGCATGGAGAAAAATATATCCGCCCGCCATGTGCCGCCGGAAGGGCTGACGGTGTTTGCCTCGCGCCATTACCAGCACGCGCCTGAACTTGCCGCCTGCCTTGCCAGGCACAAGGTGGCGCAGCTTGCCAATATCGGCTCGGCTTTAAAATTCCTGAGGCTGGCTGAAGGAAATGCGGATTTTTATCCCCGCCTTGGCCGTACCATGGAGTGGGACACCGCCGCCCCACAGGCCGTGCTGGAGGCCGCCGGCGGTGCGGTGCTAACCGAATCCGGCGCGCCGCTGCGCTATGGCAAGCCGGGTTGGGAGAACCCGGATTTCTTTGCCTGGGGAAAGCTATAATGCTGCCCTAATGCAGCCATGAGACGGCGCACTATATCTCAGTCATGAAATACACTCTGATTCCCCTGTTCTGCGTGGCCCCGTTACTCGCAGGCTGTGTCTATGGCCCGGATGGCGGGTATAGCGAAGGCTACTCCTCCGGCTATTCGCCAGGCTATTACGCCGCTCCCGGCGGCTATTATGGCGGCTCACCGGGGTATGTTTCGGGTGGCCCCACGGTTATTGGCGTATTTGGCGGCGGGGGCGGCGGAGATTATGATCATGGCGGCGGCGGTGGCGACCATGGTGGCCCTCCGCCCGGTGGTGATTGGCACGGCGGCGGTGGTGGCGGCGACCACGGTGGCCCTCCGCCCGGTGGTGATTGGCACGGCGGCGGTGGTGGCGGCGACCACGGTGGCCCTCCGCCCGGTGGTGATTGGCACGGCGGCGGTGGTGGCGGCGACCACGGTGGCCCTCCGCCCGGTGGTGATTGGCACGGCGGTGGTGGCGACCATGGCGGACCTCCACCCGGTGGGGAGCAGCATTATAGCGTGATGCATGGCGGCGGACATGGCAGTCCGCCTACTCCTGGCCAGCCGATCCATTGATGCACTGGCCCGGGGGCAGGCTCCGGGTCAGAACGGTTTCAAGACATTGAGGACATTGAGATTATGAAGAAATTGGTTCTTGTCCCTCTGCTGCTTCTCGGCCTCTCCGGCTGCGTTTGGTATGGCCCTGGCGGCTGGGGCCATGACGAGGGCTGGCATGGCGGCGGCTATGGCTATGGC
>JAGWZS010000251.1 GCA_018971905.1 Rhodospirillales bacterium
GGCCAGCTCCGCCGCCGCCGCCCTTGCCGCCACCAGCGGGCTTTCGCCAAGGTCCAGATGCCGGTTGACGTTTTCCACCACGATGATCGCGTCATCCACCACCAGCCCGATGGCCAGCACCAGCGCCAGCAAAGTGAGCAGGTTGATGGAGAAACCAAACGCCGCCATCATCGCGAAGGCGCCGATAAGAGAAAGCGGAATCGCCACCACGGGGATAAGCACCGAACGCGGCGAGCCCAGGAAGGCGAACACCACCAGTGTGACGATCAGCAGCGCCTCCACCAGCGAGGTCACCACCTCATCAATCGAGGCGTTCACGAACACGGTGGAGTCATACACAATCTGGCCGGTGAGGCCGGTGGGCAGATTGGCCTGTATGCCCGGCATCACCTTGCGCACGCCAGAGATCACGTTCAGCAGGTTGGCCTCCGGCGCCACCTTGATGCCGATATAAACCCCCGGCCTGTTGTCGAAGGTCACATGCTGCTCATATGTGTCTGCTCCCAGCGTCACGGTGGCAACATCGCGCAACCGGATGATCGCGCCATTCTGCTCCTTGATAATCAGCTGCCGGAACTGCGCGGGCGTGTGCAGCCCGGTGGAGGCATCCAGCGTCACCTGTGTCATCGTGCCCTTGGTGTTGCCAAGGGCCGAGATGAAGTCATTCGCCGCCAGCGCATTCCAAACATCCGTGGGGGTGAGGCCGAATGCCGCCAGCTTCTCCGGGTCCAGCCAGATACGCATGGCGTAATCCTGCCCGCCGAGAATCTCCGCCGTCTGCACCCCGTTCACCGCCTGCAATTGCGGCTGCACCACGCGGGTGATGTAGTCGGTAATCTGGTTGGCGTTCAGCTCCGCGCTGCGGAAGCCGATATACATGGCGTCCACTTCCTGGCCGATGGCCAGGGTGATCACCGGCTGCTCGGTGCCGGTGGGCAGCTGGTTCAACACGGAATTAACCTGCGCCTGCACCTCGGTGAGCGCTGAATCCGGATTATGGTTCAGCACCAGATTGATGGTGATGGTGGAAACGCTGACCTGGCTGGCCGAGGTCATGTAGTCGATACCGTTCACCTGCGCCACGGCGTTTTCCAGCGGCGTGGTCACAAACCCGGCGATGGTATCTGGCGATGCCCCTGGATAAGTGGTGGTGATGGTGATCGTCGCGTTTTCTGTCTGCGGGAATTGCTGCACCGGCAGAGTCACCACCGCGCGCAGGCCCAGCACCAGAATCAACACCGACACGGCGATGGACAGCACCGGCCGGGCGATGAACAAATCCGTGAAGCGTTTCATGCCCGCCTCACTCGTTCGGCGGGTTGGGGTTGGGGTTGTTGCTCGGCTGGATGGTGTTGTTCACCGCCACAGGCGAGCCGTTATGCAGCTTCACCTGCCCGGCCGTTACCACCTCATCGCCCGGCTGCACGCCAGAGAGCACCTGCACCTGGTCGCCGCGCGTATCCCCCAGCGTGACAAACATTTGCGAGGCCACGAGGGCCGCATGGCCCTGCGCATCCGTGCCGTGTTTCACAACATAAACCGTATCGCCGTAAGAGCTGTAGGCGATGGCGGTTTGCGGCAGCGTCACCGCGTTTTTGGCCGCGCCGGCCTCCACCGAGACGGAGGCAAACATGCCCGGCCGCAGCCGCAGCTTGTCGTTTTCCAGCACCGCGCGTACCGCGAGGGAGCGCGTGGCGGCATCCACCGTGGCGCCAATGGCGGCAATCTTCGCTTTATAAACCTGGCCGGGATAGGCATCGATGCTCACATCCACCACCTGCCCCACTTGCAGCCGCGCGATCTCCTGCTGCGGCAGATAGAAATCGACGAACAGCGGGTTAAGCTGCTCCAGCGTGACGATAGCGGTGCCGGGCTGGAGATACTGGCCCACATCCACCTGCCTGATGCCAAGGCGCCCCGCGAAGGGCGCGCGCACGATCTTCTCGTCCATCACCGCCTGCTGGGCCGCCACCTGGGCGTTGGCGGCGGCAAGGTTGGCACGGTCGGTGTCCAGCTGCGCCTGAGAGATCGCGTCCGCCGCCAATTGCTTGCTGTCGCGGGCAAAGGTGATCGCATCCAGCTTCGCCTGGGCCTGCAACTGCGCCAGCACGGCGGGGTCGTTATTCGGGCGCAGGGTCAGCAGCACATCACCCTTCTGCACATCCTCGCCGGAATGGAAATTGATCGTATCGACAATGCCGCCCACCTCGGCCGAGAGCGAGGCGCCATTAATCGCCGTCAGCGTACCGACCGATTTCACCGTTGGCTGCCAGGGCGTTTCCTGCGCCTCGATTGTCGCCACCGTCTGCACCTGGTTGGCAAAACCCTTCAGGAATTTCGCGATGAAGATGCCGCGCATGAATCCCCAGCCGAACACCAGCGTGAAAATCACCGCCACAATCAGCAGCATGACAATCATCCGCTTCGCCGTCTTACCCGCCTGGCTCATCGTCTGGTTTTCCTCATGGCATTATCCCGCAGCATTGCACCGCCACATCCTGCCGGTGCCACCAGCCCCCGCCGAGCGCCTGATACAACGCCGCGGTGTCAGAAAGCCGTGCCGCCCTGGCCTTCACCTCGGCGATCACCGCGTTCTGGTAGGTTACCTCCGCCGTCAGCACCGCTGAGAAAGGCTGCCCACCCAGCCGGTATTGCGTTTCAGTAACCGCAAGGCTGCTTGCCGCCGCCGCCCGCGCCGCCTGCGC
>JAGWZS010000252.1 GCA_018971905.1 Rhodospirillales bacterium
GCACATCATGCGCCGCCATCATGGCGCGCGCCACGTTCCAGCCTTCATCGGAATCGAACTGCACCGGCGCCAGGGCGCGCCAGAGCAGCGGCAGGCAGAACAGAAGCGTTAATAAACCCAGCAAAAGGGCAGGGCGTTTCCAGGATGAGAGTGGCATGGCCGCTGCCTTTTGCAGCTTTTCGAAGCGCCCGCCCAGAAAAAACGGCCCAGACGAAGCCAGGCCGCCGCGAAGTTGGAAAATTGCGGTTCTTATGCCGCGAACTGGTTCATGGTGTTGTCCGCGCCGCCGGCCTTCAGCGCCGCCTCGCCGGCGAAATAGTCCTTATGGGCGTCCCCAATGTCGGAGCCTGCCATGTTCTGGTGCTTCACGCAGGCAACACCCTCGCGGATCTCCCGACGCTGCACATTTGCCACATAGCCCAGCATTCCCATCTCGCCGAAATACGCCCTGGCCAGCTCATCGGTGGAAAGTGCCGCTGTGTGATAGGTTGGCAGGGTGATGAGATGATGGAATACACCCGCGCGCTTGGCGCAATCGCGCTGGAAGCTGCGGATTTTTTCATCGGCCATCCGGCCCAGCTCGGTCTCGTCATAGTCCACGCTCATCAGCTTCGCGCGGTCATAGGTGGAAACATCCTGGCCCTGCTCCTGCATCGCATCGAACACCTGCTGGCGGAAATTCAGCGTCCAGTTGAAAGACGGCGAGTTGTTGTAAGCCAGCTTGGCGTTCGGCCAAACCTTCCGGATACGGTCCACCATGGCGGCCACCTGCTCGATATGCGGCTTCTCGGTCTCGATCCAGAGCAGGTCGGCGCCATTGTTGAGCGCGTTGATGCAATCCAGCACGCAGCGGTCAGCCCCGGTGCCGGGGCGGAACTGAAACAGGTTGGAGGCCAGACGCTTCGGACGCAACAGCTTGCCGTTACGGGTTATCAGCACATCGCCATTGCCGATCCGGCTTGCATCAACCTCTTCGCAGTCAAGAAATGAGTTATACTGGTCGCCAAGGTCGCCCGGCTCTCTCGAATACGCGATCTGCTTGGTCAGGCCCGCACCCAGGCTGTCAGTCCGGCAGACGATCACGCCATCCTCAACCCCCAGCTCCAGGAAGGCGTAGCGCAGCGCGCGGATTTTCGCGGTGAACTCCTCATGCGGCACGGTCACCTTGCCATCCTGGTGGCCGCATTGTTTTTCATCGGAAACCTGGTTCTCGATCTGCAACGCGCAGGCCCCGGCCTCGATCATTTTCTTGGCCAGCAGATAGGTAGCTTCCGCATTGCCAAACCCGGCATCGATATCCGCGATGATGGGCACCACATGGGTCTCAAAATTGTCGATCTTCGCCTGCACTTCCCGGCGTTTGGCCGCATCGCCTGCTGTGTCCAGCTCGTGGAACAGATTGCCCAGCTCCCGCGCATCGGCCTGGCGCAGGAAGGTGTAGATCTCCTCGATCAGTGCCGGAACAGAGGTTTTCTCGTGCATGGACTGGTCTGGCAACGGCCCGAATTCCGAGCGCATGGCCGCGATCATCCAGCCGGAGAGGTAGATATACCGCCCCTTGGTGGTGCCGAAATGCTTCTTGACCGAGATCATCTGCTGCTGAGCAATGAAGCCATGCCAGCAGCCGAGCGACTGGGTGTAGTTCGCCGGATCCGCGTCATACGCCGCCATGTCCTGGCGCATCACCCGGGCGGTGTAGCGGGCAATGTCCAGCCCGGTGCGGAAGCGGTTTTGCAGCCGCATCCGGGAAACAGCCTCGGGGGAAATGCCCTCCCAGCTGCTGCCTTTGGCGGTGATGAGGTCGCTCGTGTTGCGAATGCTGTCTTGGTAGGTCATGGGGGCTCCGCTGAGTCTGGCGATTGCAGCTCATGCGTACGCCCAAAGCGGCGGTGGGTTGGAGTTTTTTGTGAAAAAATAAGGTAAACAGGTAAAAATCAGCACCTATTTTGCCTTTGCAGTGTAAATATTTTACGATCCCTCAAAACCCGTGAGATCCTGCGGGCTGTTGAGGTTGGCGAAGGGGTCGCGCGGGGTTGTAAACGCCACCTGCCGCGCGCCGCATAGGGCCAGCGCATCGCGGACTTTATATTTCGTGTCCCGGCGCAGAAAATCTTCCAGCCCCGGGCGGAAGGCGCCCGGCCAGAGGGCGGCCAGATGGTGCTGTCGCCCCGCATAAACCGCCACCGCCGGGCCTGGTGAGAGCGCGGCCGCCAGAGTGAGCGGAAAAAACGGCGTATCCACCGGCATGGTCAGCAGCCACTCAGCACCCGCGCCTTGCGCCCAGGCCAGCCCCGCCGCCACCCCGGCCAGCGGGCCGCAGGCGGAAAATTCTGGCGCATCCGCCAGCACCGGCAAGCCATAGGCGGCAAAGCGGGCCGGGCTGCCATTGGCGCTGATGGCAATGGGGGATGCCTGCGGGCGCAGCCGTTCCAGCACATGCTCGACCAATGGGCGGCCATGCAGGGAAACGAAGGCTTTATCGGCCCCGCCGAAGCGCGTGGCCTTGCCGCCCGCCAAAATCAGCGCCGCGATGCTCATGAAAAAGGAAAACCCTGGGGCGAACGACGGGGATCGAACCCGCGACAACCGGTACCACAAACCGGCGCTCTACCAACTGAGCTACGTCCGCCATCCAGGATGGCGCGTCCTAACGCGGTCACGCTAATGCCGTCAATGGTCTTGCGGCCACCCA
>JAGWZS010000253.1 GCA_018971905.1 Rhodospirillales bacterium
TTTTCGTTTGCTGGTGCAGGCGGGCCCAGAAGGTTTGGCCGCCGGCCAGTTGGCGGAGCAATTGGGCTTGCCTCCGGCCACATTGTCTTTCCACCTGAAAGAGCTGCGTCACGCGGGGCTGGTCAGCTTTCAGCGTGCCAGCCGATCACTGATTTATTCTGCTGAATTTGCCAGCATGAATGCCTTGCTAGTCTACCTTACCGAGAATTGCTGCCAGGGGGATGCGGCGGCCTGTGTTCCTGGCATTTGTGATGGCACCAAGCTTGAAAAACCAAAGTCACGGCGCGTGTCATGACCCAGCGCCCGTTTAACGTTCTCTTTCTCTGCACGGGCAATTCGGCCCGCAGCATCATTGCTGAATCTCTGCTCACGCATTGGGGGCAAGGAAAGTTTCGCGCCTTCAGCGCGGGCAGCCACTCCAAGGGGGTGGTACAGCCCAGGGCTTTGTCGCTGCTGGCGTCCCTCGGCATGCCAATCGATGGTCTGCGCAGCAAGGGCTGGGAGGAGTTTGCGGCTCCTGGCGCCCCCGAGA
Organism: Rhodospirillales bacterium; assembly: GCA_018971905.1. Lineage (GTDB taxonomy): Bacteria > Pseudomonadota > Alphaproteobacteria > Acetobacterales > Acetobacteraceae > Acidocella. The sequence continues at coordinate 533 of JAGWZS010000253.1, forward strand.
TGGATTTTGTTTTCACGGTTTGCGACCAGGTGGCGGGCGAGGTTTGTCCGGCTTGGCCAGGACAGCCGATCACGGCGCATTGGGGGCTGCCAGACCCGGCGGCCGTGCATGGTTCCGAGCTGGAGCAGGTGCAAGCCTATCGCGCCACGCTGCGTGAGCTGGAAAACCGGATCAGGATTTTCGTTGTCTTGTCCTTCGAGGCTTTGGACCGCATGGCGCTTGCGCAACGCGCCGCGGCCATCGGCCAGATAAAGTTGGACACCAGCCAGGGAACCAAATGATGAATATCACCATCTACCATAATCCCGCTTGTGGTACCTCGCGCAATGTGCTCGGCCTCATCCGCAATAGCGGCGAGGAGCCGCGCATCATAGAATATCTGAAAGAGTCGCCCAGCCGCGCGGAGCTCACCAGCCTCATCGCCCGTATGGGCATTCCGGCGCGCGAGCTGTTGCGGCGCAAGGGCACGCCTTATGACCAACTCGGGCTGGACGATCCCGCCCTCACCGAGGAGCAACTGATCGATGCCATGATGGCGCATCCCATTCTTATCAACCGCCCCATCGTGGTGACATCTATCGGCGTAAAACTCTGCCGTCCCTCCGAGACGGTGCTCGATATCCTGCCTCAGCCGCAACGCGGCGCCTTTGCCAAGGCGGATGGTGAAGTTGTTGTTGATGCCACGGGCAAATTCGTGGGCCACGATAGAGCTTCGCCGATCTGAACGAAAATATTGAAGGATATCGCTATGACTTCACAGAAAACGGTGCTGGTTCTGTGCACCGGCAATTCCTGCCGCTCGCAGATGGCCGAAGTGCTGCTCCGGCGTGATCTGGGTGGCGCCGTGCGTGTGCTCTCGGCGGGTACACGCCCGCAGCCCAAGGTGGCCGAAGGTGCCATTGAGGCACTGAAACTGGCCGGGCTGCCGACCGACGGGCTCTACCCGAAAGACATTGACGCGGTGATAAACGAGCCGATCGATCTGGCCGTGACCGTTTGCGACAATGCCAAGGAAACCTGCCCGGTGTTTCCGCACCCGGTGCCGCGTATCCATATCTCGTTTCGTGACCCGCATGGCGAGCCGCTGGAGAGTTTCATTCGCGTGCGCGATGACATCAGCGCGCGTTTGATCCCAGCGGTCCGCGAAGCCTTAGGGCTGTAAGGGGCGATCATGTCCGTGCAATGCGAGATGACGGCCAAAAAAGCCGCTGGCGCGCCGATGAGCATCTTTGAGCGATACCTCACGGTTTGGGTTTTCTTGTGCATCATTGCGGGCATTTTGGCTGGGCAGGTGGCGCCGAAGCTGTTTCAGGCGATTGGCCGCATGGAAATTGCTCAGGTCAATCTGCCCGTCGGAGTGCTGATCTGGGTGATGATCATCCCGATGCTGGTGAAGGTGGATTTCGGGGCGCTGCATGAGGTGAAGCAGCATGTGCGCGGCATTGGCGTGACATTGTTCGTCAACTGGCTGGTCAAGCCGTTTTCCATGGCGCTGCTGGCGGCATTGTTCATCGGGCATTTGTTCCGCCCGCTGCTGCCGCCTGGGCAGATCGACAGCTACATCGCCGGGCTGATTTTGCTGGCAGCTGCTCCCTGCACCGCCATGGTGTTCGTGTGGAGCCGGCTTACAAACGGCGATCCACTGTTCACGCTCTCGCAAGTGGCGCTCAACGACACCATCATGGTGTTCGCTTTCGCCCCCATTGTCGGGCTGCTGCTGGGGCTGTCCTCGATCACCGTGCCTTGGGCCACGCTGCTTACCTCTGTGGTGCTCTATATCGTCATCCCGGTCATCATCGCGCAGCTCTGGCGCCGCGGCCTGCTCAAGCAAGGGCAGGGCGCATTCGACGCCGCGATGGCGAAGACCGGCCCATGGTCGATCCTCGCCCTGCTGCTCACGCTGGTGCTGCTGTTCGCCTTCCAGGGTCAGCAAATCATCAAACAGCCGCTGGTGATCGTGCTGCTGGCCGTGCCCATTCTGGTGCAGGTTTTCTTCAACGCCACGCTGGCTTATGGGCTCAACCGCGCGCTGGGTGAGGCGCATAACATCGCCTGCCCCTCGGCGTTGATTGGCGCCTCGAATTTTTTTGAGCTGGCGGTGGCCGCCGCCATCAGCCTGTTCGGCTTCAACTCCGGCGCGGCGCTGGC
>JAGWZS010000254.1 GCA_018971905.1 Rhodospirillales bacterium
AAGAACAAAAAACGAACAATTTATTAACAGATATGTTGCTATTTTGTTCTTTGCGTGCCAGGGTTAACCAGAAGTGAATCTGTACGATTCGTAATAAACACTCTGGCAAGGTCAGGAAAACACGCTATGGTTGCAGCCACCGCAAACAAAAAGCCGCGTTTGACACAAATCGAGTCGATGTTGGACGCTTCGGAGGCACCCTTAATGGCGACAGTGACAGCAATGGCAAAACCTGATCTTGAAAAAAACAAGGCGCTGGACGCCGCGATGGCGCAAATCGAGCGCGCCTTCGGCAAGGGCTCCATCATGCGCATGGGCGCCAAGGCCGGCACTGAGGCGATCGACGTCATCTCCTCCGGCTCCCTGGGGCTGGACCTTGCCTTGGGCATCGGCGGCCTGCCGCGCGGGCGCGTGGTGGAGGTGTATGGCCCGGAGAGCTCGGGCAAAACCACGCTCGCCTTGCACGCGGTGGCCGAGGCGCAAAAACGCGGCGGCGTCTGCGCCTTCATCGACGCTGAGCATGCCCTGGACCCCGTTTATGCCCGCAAGCTTGGCGTGGACGTGGATAATCTGCTGATCTCCCAGCCGGACACGGGTGAGCAAGGGCTTGAGATCGCGGATACGCTGGTGCGCTCCGGCTCCATCGATGTGCTGGTGATTGACTCCGTGGCGGCCCTGGTGCCCCGCGCCGAGTTGGAAGGCGAGATGGGCGACAGCCATGTGGGTCTGCATGCAAGGCTGATGAGCCAGGCGCTGCGCAAGATCACCGGCTCTGTCGCGCGCTCCAACACCATGCTCATCTTCCTCAACCAGATTCGCCTGAAGATCGGCGTGATGTTCGGCAATCCGGAGACCACCACCGGCGGCAACGCACTGAAATTTTACGCCTCCGTCCGCATGGAAATCCGCCGCACCGGATCGATCAAAGAGCGCGAGGACGTCACCGGCAACCATGTGCGCGTGAAGGTGGTGAAGAACAAGCTCGCCCCGCCCTTCCGGCAGGTGGAATTCGACATCATGTTCGGCGAGGGCATTTCTAAAACCGGTGAGCTGGTGGATCTTGGCGTGAAGGCCGGCGTGGTGGAGAAATCCGGCGCCTGGTTCTCTTACGACAGCCAGCGCATCGGCCAGGGGCGGGAGAACGCCAAGCAGTTCCTGCGGGACAACCCCAAAATGGCGGATGCAATCGAGAAAAAAATCCGCGACCAATCGGCCGCCATCGCCGATGCACTGATGGCCGCCGACGGCGGTGAGGATGGCGGGGACGATTAAACGCCGAACCGGACCAGGGCGGACTTGGCGAAAACCCTTCCGCCCTGTAATCCAGCGCCATGGTCTCCAGTAACGATATCCGCGCCACCTTCCTGAATTATTTCGGCCGCAACGGCCATCAGGTTGTGCCCTCTGCACCTTTGGTACCGCGCAACGACCCCACCTTGCTGTTCACAAACGCGGGCATGGTGCCGTTCAAGAATGTGTTCACCGGGCAGGAAAAGCGCCCCTATGTGCGCGCCACCTCCAGCCAAAAATGCGTGCGCGCCGGTGGCAAGCATAACGACCTCGACAATGTGGGCTACACCGCCCGCCACCACACTTTCTTTGAAATGCTGGGGAATTTCTCATTCGGCGATTATTTCAAAGAGCAGGCAATCCTCCACGCCTGGACCCTGCTGACCAAGGATTTCGGCCTGAACAAGGAAAAACTGCTCGTCACCGTGTACCACACGGATGATGAAGCCGCTTCCCTCTGGTCCAAAATAGCCGGTTTGCCGGACCAGAGGATCATCCGCATCCCCACCGACGATAATTTCTGGCGCATGGGTGATACCGGTCCCTGCGGCCCCTGCTCCGAGATTTTCTACGACCACGGCCCATCCATCCCCGGCGGCCCGCCGGGCTCCCCGGATGAGGACGGCGACCGCTTCATCGAAATCTGGAACCTCGTGTTCATGCAGTACGAGGAAGGCCCGCCCGGCACGCGCACACCCCTGCCCCGCCCGTCGATCGATACCGGCATGGGGCTGGAGCGCTTCGCCGCCATCCTGCAAGGCAAGCACGATAATTACGATACCGACACGCTGCGCGCCCTTATCCTCGCCTCCGCTGAGGAAACCGGCCAAGGGCCGGATGGCATGTTTAAAACCAGCCACCGCGTGGTGGCGGACCATCTGCGCTCCGCCTCCTTCCTCATTGCCGATGGCGTGCTGCCTTCCAATGAAGGCCGTGGCTATGTGCTCCGCCGCATCATGCGCCGCGCCATGCGCCATGCGCATATGATGGGTGCCAAGGAGCCACTGATGTATCGGCTGGTACCCGCCCTCACCCGCCAGATGGGCCAGGCCTTCCCGGAACTGAACCAAGCCGAGGCGCTGATTACCGAAACCTTGCAGCTTGAGGAAAACCGCTTCCGCGCCCTGCTGGACCGCGGCATCTCCCTCCTGCGGGATGAAGCCGCCAGCCTGGCCGAAGGCGGCGCCCTGCCGGGTGCCGTGGCGTTCAAGCTTTACGACACTTACGGCTTCCCGCTGGACCTGACACAGGACGCGCTGCGCGAAGAGGGCAAGAGCGTGGATGTGGATGGCTTCAACGAGGCCATGGCTGAGCAGCGCGCCCGTGCCCGCGCCGCCTGGGCCGGTTCCGGCGATGCCGCGACCGAAACCGT
>JAGWZS010000255.1 GCA_018971905.1 Rhodospirillales bacterium
GCGCCCTGGCTGATCCGCGAAACCAGCCTTGCCTATGTGCCAGCCGCGGCGAATTTCGTTTCATTACGGCGCGCACAGGGAACGTCCGCCGCGAAACGGCCTTGGTTCGGCTTTGGTGATTTCCAGCCGGTGACGCTGGCCCAGGCGCAACAAACGTACAACCCCGCCACCTGCCCTGAAAGTGCCGCCGAATTCGCCGGGCTGCCGCAACTGCCCTATGCAAGGCTGGAATTGCAGGCGGCGGCGGCGGTGTTTGGTGCTGGCCCGCAGGATGAGCTGCTAGGGGCGGACTTTACCGTGCCGGATGTGCAGAAGGCAGATTTGCGGAATTTCCAGATTCTACATTTCGCCACCCATGCGCTACTGCCGACTGACCTGCCCTGCCAGCCGGAGCCGGCCATCGTTACCTCTGCCCCGGCGGGCGCCAAATCCGCGAATAATGCGCTGCTGACAACGAGCGACGTGACCGGGCTGAAGCTGGATGCAAATCTCGTGGTGCTCTCCGCCTGCAATACCGGCGGCGGCGAGGCGGGCGGCGAGGCGCTTTCCGGGTTGGCCCGCAGCTTCTTCTATGCCGGGGCGCGGGCAATAATGGTGACGCAATGGTCGGTAAACGACCAGGTCTCCGCCTATCTGGTGGCGGACACGCTCTCACGCCTGCATGCGGGCAATGCGGGCGGGGCGGCGGGCAGCTTGCGGGCGGCGCAGCTGGCGCTGATTGCCGGGGCAGGGAAAAGTTTCCCGGCGCAAATCGCGGATCCGTTTTATTGGGCGGCCTTTACCGTGATCGGCGATGGCGGCGCCGAGCCTCTTTCCGCCAACGTATCCTCAAGTCTATAAACCATCATGACCGAAATGCTGGGAAAGTACGAACTCCGCCACGTGCTCGGCAAGGGCGCCATGGGCACCGTGTATGAGGGATACGATCCCATCATCGACCGGCGCGTGGCGATAAAAACCGTCAAACTGCCCGACCAGGAGGATGTGGAAGCGCAGGAGGAGCTGGCCCGCTTCAAGCGCGAGGCACAGGCCGCCGGGCGGCTCAGCCACCCCAATATCGTCGGCGTGTTCGACTATGGCGAGACGCCGGAGTTGGCCTATATCGTCATGGAGTTCGTGGACGGCACGACATTGAAGCAAGTGCTGGACAAGGGCGAACGGTTCGGAATTCCCGAGATCGTGCGGATCATGGACGGTTTGATGACCGGGCTGCAGTTCAGCCACGGGCGTGGCGTTGTCCACCGGGATATCAAACCCGCGAACATCATGCTCACCCAGGCGGGTGAGGTGAAGATCGCGGATTTCGGCATCGCGCGGATCGAAAGCAGCTCGATGACTCAAGCCGGGACCATGCTGGGCACGCCCTCCTATATGTCGCCCGAGCAGTTCATGGGCCAGACGGTGGATGCGCGCACGGACCTCTATTCCTCCGGCGTAATGCTCTACCAACTTCTCACAGGTGAAAAACCGTTCGATGGCGGGTTGACCGCGATCATGCACAAGGTGCTGCATACGGAGCCACCGGCACCCTCCGCCTTGTCCGTCTCGGTCACCCCAGCGATGGATGCGGTGGTGAAGAAGGCGATGGCGAAGCAGCCGGAAGATCGTTTTGATTCAGCATCCGATTTTGCCAGGGCGCTGCGCGATGCCGCCGAAGCAAAAACTGTCCATGCCGAAAGTTTCAGCCTGAGCCTGGATGATTTCGGCGGCGATGCAACGATGGTGGCACCACGCAAGGCGGCATCGCCGTCGCCCGCACCTGCACCCGCACCAACGCCCACTCCCGCCGCGAAGAAAGGGCCGAGTCCGATGCTGCTCGGCAGCGGCGCCATCGTGCTGCTCGCCGTTCTGGGCGGCGGCGGATATATGCTGTTTGGCGGCCACAAGCAGGCCGCGCCGCAAACAGCCGCCACCACAACGCCACAGCCCCAGCCCGCCACACAACCCGCTGCCCCACCGCCAATGACGGCCGCCCAGCGCGAGGCCGCATTCACCTCCACACTAGGTTCTCTACCTTGCACATTGCTAAACGCGAACGGTTCCACACTAACCGGCGTTGCCGGGGCGGGTGCGCCGCAGGCGGCGTTAACAGCGGCGATAAACTCCCTGCCAAACTCAAGCACGATTCAAAACCGTATCCAGACCATCGACGGGCCCTATTGCGCGGCTCTGGACGCGATCCGGCCCTACCATCCGCTTTTCATGGGCACGGGCGGCGCGCTTGGCCTGGTCTTGGCCGGTGGCAAGACCGTGCTGCGCGACGGCGATCTGCTCACCGTCGACCAAACCATGCCTGGTTTCAGCGGCTATCTGGAGACGGATTACTTTTCCAACGATGGCACCGTGCTGCATCTCTACCCCACCAGTACGGATGCCGCGCAGCAATTTCCCGCTGGCAGCACCAAGGTTCTTGGCGACCCCGCGCATGGTGGCGCCAGCTGGCAGATCAGCGCTCCTTACGGAACAGATATGATCATCAGCATCGCATCCTCTGTGCCGCTGTTTACAAAATTGCGCCCGCAAGATGAAAATGCGAGTGATTATCTTCCAGCCTTGCGAACAGCGCTGCAGAATGCGGCGTCCGGCGGGGCACAAATTTCCGTGGCGGTAATTCCGGTGGTAACGCTGCCGAAAAACGGCAGCTGAAGTATTCTGCTTATG
>JAGWZS010000256.1 GCA_018971905.1 Rhodospirillales bacterium
GTTACTGTATGGCGCTCCTCGGCCAGCGCCACGCCATAGGCGGCGCGGATGATGCGCTCGCAGCCTGGTGCGGTCATCAGCTTCAGGCATTGGGCGACCGTTGTGGTCTGCATATGCTCGATGCCGGCGTAAACGTCCTCGACGTTTTCACGCACGATCACCATGTCGATGCCGCGGCCGGAGAAGGGGGTCTGGATGCCTGGCAGCTCGCGCACCGGGCGAATATTGGCATAAAGCTCGAAATATTTGCGCATCGTCACGTTGGCGGATTTGCCGCCATAGCCGATGGGGGTCTCCAGCGGGGATTTTAGCGCCAGCTTGTTGGCGGAGATGGAGTCGAGCGTTTCCCGCGGCACGCCGGTGCCGACACCGCGTTCAAAAGCCTTGGCGCCGGCTTCAGCATGCTCCCATTCGATAGGGGCTCGCGCGGCGGTAAGGATTTTGATGGTGGCGGCCATGACTTCGGGGCCGATACCGTCCCCCGGCAAAGCTGTAACCTTGGTTTTCGTGATGGCATCGGCTGTCATGAGCACGCTCCATGCTTCCATTGGTGGCGGCGTTATAGCTTGCCGCCGCGGCGCAGCATATATTAGGCGCGGCAATGCCGGTATGGGCTGGCAGCGGTACTAATCTCCGCGAATGACGAAGCGCCGCGCGGCGGGCGGAAAGATCAGCTCGAATGGCGGGGGGCGTTTTGTTTCCTGGCACCATCCGGCGCGTTTGATCCAATAACAGATTTGCGGGCCACGCCCGGTAAAGGGGCCTCGATTTCTGGCCACACAGGATTGGCGGATAAAGCCGGGCGGGATTCGGCCGACATCTTTTGGCGCGATGATGGCGTCAGCCTCTGTCGCATAGGGTGCGTTGGTAAACGCGGTGTTGTTAAATATCGGTGTGAGCGGGATGAAATAGCTGTCAGCGATGTCCATAGCCACGACGCAAGGGTGGCGCTGCGCAAGAGCATTGGAAAGTTGGTAGGCGGTTGTCTGCATCAGCAGATTTATCTCAACAAGCGGGCTGAGGAGCGGGCCGGAGAGCAGAAACAGCCCCGCCAGCACGCGCTCAAATTTGGCAAGACGTGGCCAGCTTGCTGCCAGCCCCAGTCCAACCAGAGGTACAATGAGTGCGATGGCGGGGAAGATGAAACGGAATTCCTTATGAGGAATCAGGCTATGTTCGGCGATGGTGACAAGGGCGGCGAGAACGACGAAGCGCAGCGCCCGTGTGCTGCGCAACGTGAATACAAAAACCGCGGCCATGCTCCACAGCCAATCCGCCAGCAGCATAAGCGGGTAGAAAGTCGCAGGCGCTGCGCCGAAAGCGTCGGAGGAAATACCAAGAACAGCGTTCAGATAAACATTGAGCCAGAAGCTGCGGAATGGCTGGCCCCAGGTCAGCCAGTCCAGCCCGCCTGCCAGAAGCACAGGCACGCAAGCGATGCCGACGCCCATGAGCCACGATCTCGCGTTCCGCCAGCACAGATGGATGCCGATGATGGCGATGGCGGGCGCAAGCTGCTCCCGCAATACGAAGGTGAGGCCGAGCAGAAACCCGGCCGCGAGAATATGGCGCGTGGCGCCGCCTTGCCTTGCCTGTGAGGCGAAATAGGCGGCGGGAACCAGGGTATAGGCGCTCAACGCTTCTTCCAGCGCGTGCGGCGCCATCAGCCACAGATCTGGCCAAGCAGCCGCCAGCCCACCGGCAATGCAAGCGCCGCGGAGGCCGTGATACATCCGCCCCCATTGGAACGAGCACCAGACGATGGAGAGTGAGCAGAAGCAGAGCAGCGCTTTGACCAGCACAATCCCCGCATGGGGAGAACCGCCCAGGGCCTTCGCCAGCCAGATCGGCCCGGCCAGCACGCCCGGGATCAGCCATGAGCGCAGGCCGACCTGAAATTCCCACGGTATCGGGCCGCTATGATAGACCAGCCGGTGCGCCTGGCCGAGATACTGCATGATTTCATCGGGCGCGACGAAATTATTGTCGAACAGGGCCACCGGCAGGCGGAACGCCAGAGCCAGCGCCAGGCACACCGCCAGCGGGTAGGCTTCTACAAGCTGCCGGATAGGCCCTGTAGCCCGAGGCTCAGCCAGGCACGCCCTTGGTTGTTGAATATTCAAAATGCAGCGCCTTATCCGGGTTCACGATGGCATAGATGGCGTGGGCCGCCACGGCCCCCTCGGCGAAGCCTTGCAATATGAGCTTCAGCTTGCCGGGGTAGGTGCAAATATCACCCACCGCGAACACGCCCGGCAGGGAGGTTTGCATGGCGGACGGCGTGACGGCGACATGGCTCTTCTCCAGCCCCAGCCCCCAATCGGCGATCGGCCCCAACTCCATGGCCAGGCCGAAGAAGGGCAGCAGCACATCGGCTGGCAGGTGCTTCGTGCTTCCATCCAGGTCTGCTACTTCCACGCTCTCCAGCACCCCGCCGGTGCCGTGCAGCGCGTGAAGCTGGTAGGGGATCACCATCTCTACTTTCCCGGCCTCGGCCAGCGCGTCGAGCTGCGCGGTGCTCTCAGGTGCTGCGCGGAATTTCGGGCGGCGATGCACCAATGCGATGCTGGCGGCGATACCTTGCAGCGCCAGCGCCCAGTCCACCGCCGAGTCGCCGCCGCCGGCGATAACCACGCGCTTGCCCCGCAACTCCTCACG
>JAGWZS010000257.1 GCA_018971905.1 Rhodospirillales bacterium
GTGCGCGTGGCCTTGCAGAAGCTGCGCGAAGAGGTTGAGAAGAACTGCGATTATGTCGGCGCTGATTTTGCCGAGGAAGCGCGGCGGATTCATTACGGTGAAGCGGCGCCACGCGGTATTTATGGCCAAAGCTCTGAAGAGGATGCTGAGGCGCTGGCCGAAGATGGTATCGCTTTTGCCCGCATCCCCTGGGTGCCGCGTAACGACAGCTGAGCCATGCGGAAGATTATATTCTCCGCAGATGATTTCGGCCTGACCCAATCCGTGAACGAGGCGGTGGAGCAAGCCTGCCGCGAAGGCTGCCTGACCCAGGCCAGCCTGATGGTGGCCGCCCCTGAGGCGGCGGACGCGGTGCGCCGGGCCAAGACCCTGCCGGGGCTGAAGGTTGGGCTGCATCTGGTGCTGGTGGATGGCGATTCACTGCTGGGGCACGTCAGGCTGCCGCACATCACCCGGCCGGATGGACGGTTTTCCACCAACCAGGCGGCTCTGGGGGTGCGCTATTTCTTTTCCCCCGCCGCGAGGCGCGAGCTGAGGGCGGAGATTGAGGCGCAGTTTGCCGCCTTTGCCGCCACGGGGCTGGCGCTGCACCATGCCGATGCGCATAAGCATTTCCTGCTGCATCCCACCATCGGCCGGATGATGATCGAGGTGGGAAAGCGTTACGGGCTGAAGCGCATCCGCGTACCCGCCGAGCCGCCGTCCATTATGGCGGCGCTGGGCGAGCGGGTGGGGTTTGGCGACCGCGCGCTTTATGCCTGGACGAAGCTGCTGCGGCATCAGGCACGTGGGTTGGAGGTGCCGGACCAGGTGTTCGGCATCAAATGGTCAGGTCATATGACCCGCGAGAAGATAGAGCGCCTGCTGCCGCTCGTGCCCCAGGGCCGCACCGAGATTTACACCCATCCCGCCACACGCCGCGACGAGGCGCTGATGAAGCTCATGCCAGGCTATGAGCATGTGGCGGAGTTTGAGGCGCTACTTGCCGATCATCACGTCTGAGGCTTTGATGACGGCATAGGCCGTATCGCCGGCTTTCAGGCCAAGATCGTCCACCGCCGCGTTGGTGATGGAGGAGGTGATGACGCCGCCGCCGATGTCGATTTTGACATGCGCGGTGGTCTGGCCTTTCACAACTTCAACGATGGTGCCTTTGATCTGGTTGCGGGCGCTGAGTTTCATGCGGACCTCCATTGATTTTGCCCCAGGAAGGGGATGGCGAATATATGAAGCATCACCCTGGGCAAAAACAGATACTCCGCCCATAAAAAACCCGGCTTTCGCCGGGTTTTTCGTTGCGCATCAGGCCACCTTGCGCAAGGTAAAGTCCACATGCACAGCGTCATAAGGAAAGATCACGTGCCCGCCCTCAGTGTGGTCAAGCCTGCCTGCGACCTCAAGAGCTTGTACGTCGCCATGTACGGCCTTCACGTCGCGGCTAACGCTGCGGGCAATCTCCCGGATGGTCCTTCCCCCTGCGCCGTCATGGCCTGCAAATTCTCCCATCGCGTGGCAGTCAGCACCTTCCAGAGTAGTTCGACGGTTACAAAGCCGATGAACGCGCTAAGCGCCTCCTCGCGAAAGGCGGCTGCCTGACGTTGGGTTTCCTCGATTGAGGACACTGGGCGTTATGGTTCTCATCGTTCTGCCATCCATGTTTCCACGTCCTTCCAGAAGTTCGCTTGCATGGTAGCAAGGTCAGTGAAGCGGTATGGCATCTCGCGTTCCCCGGCAGGCTTGTGATCGTCCTGCCGCCGGACCGCTTCAGAGCCCCCAGGGGTTGATGATCCTCACGCCGCAGTCCTCAAAATCCGCCACGTTGCGGGTGGCCAGTTCCGCGCCCCGGGACTGGGCGATGGCGGCGATCTGCGCATCGAACTGGGAGATCGGCTTGCCCATCTGGCGCCGCCCAGTGGAAATCGCCGCAAAGGCGCTTGCCGCAGGGCTGTCAAACGGCAGGATGCGCCCAGCGAAATCCACAGCCAGCATGGTTTCAAGGGCGGTGAGCAGCTCGCTTCTCCGCCGCCCTTCGGGCAGCAGCATAACGCCATAGCGCAACTCGGCCTCGGTGACGGTGGAGAGGAACAGGCTTGCCGGCGGCTGCGCGGCCACCCAGGACATCACCCCCTGGGTGGGAGCGGGGCGCATAAGCTCCGAGACGACATTCGTATCCAACAGGATCATCAGTCGAACGCCGGAGGCTCAGGCATCGGTTCACGCGGCGCCATGGGCAGGTCGGCCCCGCCCAGGGCAGCGAAGCGGGCATGGATGGTTTCCGCCAGGTTGGCGGCGGGCGGGGCTTGGCGGCTGAGGGCCGAGCGGAGGATGTCCCGCGCTTCGTCTTCCATGGACCGGCCGTGGACCGCCGCCTGCACGCGAAGGCGGGATTTCAGTCCGTCTTCAAGATTGCGAATGGTGATGCTGGCCATGAGCTTGCTCCTGACGTTCTGGCGTTGATGACTTTCGCAGCAATGATTGCATAAATTAGGCCCGCCCGCCAGTGCGATTACGCAGAAATCCTCGCCTTCAAAACCGCCTGCCGAGGCGGTGGTGCGTGACATTCGCCGTGCGACCCGGCGGCATTATTCGGCGGAAGATAAAATCCGCATTGTGCTGGAGGGGCTGCGGGGTGAGCACAGCATCTCCGAGCTATGC
>JAGWZS010000020.1 GCA_018971905.1 Rhodospirillales bacterium
CAGTTCGGCACCAGGTTGGAATTAGCGATGAGCACGCGCGGCGCATCTGAGTGCGTGCGGAACACCCCCACCGGCTTGCCGGATTGAATAAGCAGGCTCTCATCGCCCTCAAGCTTTTTCAGCGCGGCCACGATACGGTCAAAATTTTCCCAATCCCGCGCGGCCCGGCCGATGCCACCGTAAACAACCAGCTCCTCCGGGCGCTCGGCCACCATCGGGTCGAGATTATTCATCAGCATCCGCAAAGGGGCTTCGGTCTGCCAGCTTTTGGCGGAGAGTTTGGTGCCATGGTCCGCGCGGATCACGCGCGCATTATCAAGACGGGTCATGCGCAAAGGCCTTTCAAAATCGTCTCAAGAACAGGTTGGATGGGGGCGGGGTTTTTCAAAACGGTCGGCCAGTTGGCCTCGTTCACGGGCAAGGGCTCGTCCATATAGCCGCGGCAGCCCAACTCCATCTGGATGGCATGGATATTCCGGGCGGGTTCGCCGTAATGGCGGGTGATCCAGCCGCCCTTGAAACGGCCATTCACAACATAAGAAAATCCGCTCGCCGCACAGGCACCCTCCACCAGCGCCTGCAAACCGGCATCGCAGCTTTTGCCATCATTGGTACCGATGTTGAATTGCGGCAATTCACCCTCGAACAAGCGGGGAATATGGCTGCGGATGGAATGGCAGTCATACAACACCACGCGGCCATGCAGGGCATGGATGCGCTCAATCTCCACCCGCAGCGCGTTATGGTAAGGCATGAAATAAGTTTCCCGGCGGCTGGCAATCTCGGCTGCATCCGGCACGGCAGCTATATAGAGCGCCTCACCATCAAAAGTTTCGGTGGGACAAAGCCCTGTCGTCGCCTGACCCGGATAAAGCGACACGCCGGAAGGATCGCGATTCAAATCGATCACCGAGCGCGAGATATTCGCCGCGATGATCGTCGCATCCAGCGCCTCGGCGAAACTGTAAAGCTCCTTCAGCCACCAATCTGCATCCTTGCGCGCCAGCCAGCCAGATACGAACAACCCTGCCAATGCTTCAGGAATTTCCGTACCCGCATGCGGAATGGAAAGAACCAAAGGCGTATTGCCCCGGCGTAGTGAGAACAGGCTCATGCCACACCCGGCAGATTGTCAGAAGCCAGCGCCCCCGCTTGCAGCAGCGCGATAGTAGCCTCGATATCTGGCGCGAAATGCCGGTCATCTTCAAGCTTCGGCACAGCGCCGCGCAGCAACGCCCGCGCCTTTTCCAACGGCAGGGAGGATTTCAGCGTGTGAAAGTCGCACCCCTGCGCCGCCGCCAGCCATTCAATGGCGATCACCGCGCGCAGATTCTCATTCATCGCCAGCAAGCGCCGCGCGCCGTGGGCGGCCATGGATACATGATCCTCCTGATTGGCGGAGGTGGGAATGGAATCCACCGAAGCCGGGAAGGCCCTGCCCTTATTCTCGGAAACCAGGGCCGCCGCCGTTACCTGCGGAATCATGAAACCGGAATTCAACCCCGGCTTCGGCGTAAGAAACGCTGGCAGGCCGGAGAGCACTGGGTCCACCAGCAGGGAAATCCGCCGCTCGGCCAATGAACCAATCTCGCACACCGCCATCGCGATCATATCCGCGGCAAAGGCCACAGGTTCGGCGTGGAAATTCCCGCCCGAGAGCGCAACGGCAGGGTTGGTGAAAATAAGCGGATTATCGGTAACGCCGTTTGCTTCCGTCTCCAGCGTGGCGGCAGCCTGGCGCAACACGTCCAGCACCGCGCCCATCACTTGCGGCTGGCAACGCAGGCAATACGGGTCCTGCACCCGCTCATCACCCTTTAAGTGAGAGGCACGGATGGCGGAGCCTGCCATGAGGTTGCGTAGCGAATCCGCCACTTCTTTCTGCCCTTTATGCTTGCGCACGGCATGAATACGTGGATCAAACGGCGCGTCCGACCCTTTGGCAGCATCGGTGGAAAGCGCGCCAGTCACCAACGCCGCGCGGAAATTCCGCTCCGCCTCAAACAGCCCGGCCAGTGCATTGGCGGTGGAGAATTGTGTGCCGTTCAGCAGCGCCAGTCCTTCCTTCGGCCCCAGCGCCAAGGGCGTCAGCCCAGCTTCCTTCAACGCAACGGAGGCATCCTTGCGCACGCCATTCACGTAAATCCCACCCACACCCATCATCGCGGCGGTCACGTGTGCGAGGGGGGCAAGGTCACCAGAAGCACCGACGGAACCCTGTGCTGGCACCACCGGAATCAAATTCTTCGCCAGCATCGCGCTCAGCATTCGCACGGTTTCCACCCGCACGCCCGAAGCACCCTGCCCCAACGAGCCCATTTTCAGCGCCAGCATCAGCCTGGCCACGGGAATAGGCATTGGCTCCCCCACACCGGCGGCGTGGGAGAGTACAAGGTTGCGTTGTAAAGTGGCGAGATCATCATCCGCAATCCGCACCGAGGCCAGCTTGCCGAACCCGGTATTAATTCCATAAACCGGTTCGTGCCGGCTCAGAATTTCCGCCACCGCATCCGCCCCAGCCTGAATGGCGGACAGTGCCGCCTCGTCAAGTTCTATGGCTTCGCCTTGATAAATCGCGCGCCATTGCGCCAGATTCATTTCCCCGGGCGTGAGTTTCATGCGGCACTCCAGATGCGTTGGTGTAACGGATTAAACCCCATGCGGTAGACAAGTTCCGCCGGGCGATCGATGTTCCAAATGGCGAGGTGGCATTTCGCCCCCGGCTTCAGCACACCCACATCGCTACGCCCCAAGGCAGCGGCGGCATGGCGTGTCACGCCCAGCAGGCATTCCTCCACCGTGAGGCAAAATTGCGTGGCGGCCATGTTCATCGCCAGCAGCAAGGAGAAAAACGGCGACGTACCAGGGTTGAGGTCCGTGGAAACCGCCATCCGCACGCCATGCTTGCGGAAGGCTTCAACCGGCGGCAATTGTATTTCGCGCAACGTGAAGAACGCGCCGGGTAGCAGCACCGCCACAGTACCGGATTTGGCCATCGCGGCGGCTCCAGCTTCGCTGGTATATTCCAGATGATCTGCGGAAAGCGCTCCGAACTTCGCCGCCAGCGCCGCGCCCCCCAGGTCTGAAAGCTGGTCCGCATGCAGCTTCACGCGCAGCCCATGCTTCACGGCGGCAGTGAAAACCTGCGTGATTTCCTCTGGCGAAAAGGCAATGCCCTCGCAAAACCCGTCGACGGCATCGGCCAGATTGTGCGCCGCAACGGGCGGGATCATCTCCTCGCACAGCAGCCGCACATACGCGGCCCGTTCCATCTCCGGCGGAAACCCGTGAGCGCCCAGAAAGGTCGGTGAAATATCCGCCGCATCACCCAGCGATTTCGCCACGTCCAGACATTTATATTCAGCCTCAGGCGAAAGCCCGTAACCGGACTTCACCTCGATGGTGGTAACACCCTCCGCCACCAGTGCGGCCATGCGTCGGCGGGCAGCGGCGCGCAAATCATCTGCGCTCGCCTCACGCGTTGCTTTCACTGTGCCAAGAATTCCACCGCCCGCGCGGGCAATTTCTTCGTAGCTTACACCTTGCAGTCGCGCTTCGAACTCTCCGGCGCGGTCTCCGGCATAAACAAGGTGTGTGTGGCAATCGATCAGCCCGGGCGTAATCCAACGCCCTTCGCAATCCACGACCTCATCAGCCTCAATAGCCCGGGCCGCGCCGGCATACACAATGCGCCCGCCCGCCTGCGCCACCACGCCATGCTCCACCACGCCCAGGCCCGGAAGTGCCGGGTCCATGGTCGCCAACCTTGCATTTGTAAAAATCCGCTCTGCCCGCATGTTCTGTACCTTGGCGTTGAGGGCGATTAGTTGTATATACATATCCGCCCCCAGGAGAGCTGTCCAGTGTCCGAGCGGATCATTTTTTGCCACGCCTTGCTGCCCACCGGCTGGGCCAGAAATGTTGCCCTTACCTTCGAGGGCGGTATCATCACCCGGATTGAAACAGGGGTTGCGGGCGGCACCAGCATTGCATTGCCTGGCATGCCAAATTTGCACAGCCACAGTTTCCAGCGCGCCATGGCCGGAAAAGCCGAGCTGCGCGGCCCCACGGCAGACAGTTTCTGGACCTGGCGGGAGCTAATGTACCGCCTCGCCCTCTCTTTGGACCCGGACGATGTGCAGGCAATCGCCACCTTGGCCTTCGCGGAGATGCTGGAAGGCGGCTTCACCTCGGTTGCCGAATTTCATTATCTTCACCACGCGCCGGACGGCACAGCTTATGCCGATATTGCCGAAATGGCTTCCCGCATCGCTGCGGCGGCAGCAGAAACCGGTATCGAACTGCTGCTGTTGCCCGTGTTCTACGCCCATTCCGGCTTCGGCGGAAAAGCGCCTATGGAAGGCCAGCGCCGTTTCATCAATTCACTGGAAAGCTACGCCAAACTCCATGCGCGCTGCCGCAAACTTTCCGCCACCGGCTGCGCGCCCCATTCGCTGCGCGCGGCGACGATTGAAGAAATTATCACGCTGAACAGTCTGAACGGCGTTGCGCCGTTTCACATCCATATCGCCGAGCAAACCGCCGAAGTAGAGGCATCCATTGCCTTTTCCGGCGCGCGGCCAGTGGAATATCTGCTGGCCAATGCGCCAGTTTCCGCCAACTGGTGCCTGGTGCACGCCACCCACATCACCGAAGCCGAAGCCCAGGGCATGGCAAAAGCCAATGCCGTGGCCGGGCTATGCCCGATCACCGAGGCTAATCTGGGCGACGGTATCTTCCCCGCCCAGCATTTCTCCGGCGCTTATGGCATAGGCTCGGATTCAAACGTGCTCATCGATACCGGGCGGGAATTGCAAATGCTTGAATATTCCCAACGCCTCGGCCAGCGCCAACGAAACGTGATGGCCACAGAGGCGATCCGCCCCACCGCCACAGCGCTTTACCAGCACGCCGTTGCCGGTGGGGCGCAGGCCATGGGACTTGGCCACGGGCTTACCATCGGCGCCCCCGCCAGCTTCGTCACCATCGCCGGCGAGCGTCCTGAAGATGCTCTGGCGGACGCCATCTTCACCGCCCGTGCCCCCGCCGTGCGGGATGTATGGGTACGCGGGCGGCGCGTGGTGGAAAACGGCCAGCATCTCAAAGCCGCATCCGCCCGCGCTAGGTTCGACGCCGTGCTGCGCAAGCGGCTGTGACCATGCACGCCCCACGCCCCGAGAAGCTCTATGAGCAGGTTAAGACCTATCTGCGCGCGGGCATCGCCGCTGGTACCTGGAAGGCGAGTGAGAAAATACCCTCCGAATTCGAACTAATGGAACGGCTCGGCGCCTCACGCATGACCGTGCATCGCGCCTTGCGCGAACTCTCCGCCGAAGGTGTGCTGCTGCGCGTACAAGGGGCGGGCAGCTTCGTGCAGCCTCCCGCCCCGCGCTCGCCCCTGCTGGAGATCCACGACATTGCCGAGGATATCACCAAACGCAGCCATACCCACAAAGCTGAGGTGCTGGTGCTGGAGAGCCGCCCCGCAAGTGCTGAAATCGTGGCGGAATTCCAAATGCGGCCGCGCTCGAAACTATTTTATTCAGAGATCCTGCATTTTGAGAACGGTGCGCCTGTGCAATTCGAGGCCCGCTACATCTCCCCCGCCTTCGCGCCAGACTATCTGGCACAGGATTTCACCGCCATAACCCCAAACCGCTATCTGCAATCCATTGCCCCACCTCATGAGGTTGAGCATATCATCCATGCCGTGGCGCCAGACGCCCGCCTGCAAACACTGCTCGAGCTTGGCCCGCACGATGCGTGTTTGCAACTGCTCCGCCGCACTTGGGCAGCAACCGGCCTGGCCACGCGCTCCTTGCTGATTCATCCCGGCAGCCGCTACAGCCTGGGCAGCCGCTACAAGCCAGCAAGCTTCTCCACCCGTCCGGGGTGACGCCGAATCGCTTTCCAAAACCTTTCCGCGGCGTTAAATTTTTCAGACCGCGCGGAGGCGGTAAATATTGGATCGCGACTTTCTGCTTCTCTCGGCCGCCCTTTGCGCCTTATCCCTTGGTGTTCTTGCGCTCGGGGCGGATCTTTTCGCCAGCTCCCGACGCAAGGCCGCGATGGCAGCACTGCCGCAGGATGATCTGCGAGCGTTTCTTCGCATTGCCCCGCCCATGCCCACACAACCCACCCCAAGCGGCCAGGAAGAGACCGCCAACGCAAAACCTCCCGTGCCGGAAGAATTCGTCTTTCGCCGTAATGTATCGCGGGATTTCGCCTCAATGGAGATCAGCCACAAGCGGTTTCGCCCTGCGGTGCCAGAGGAGCCCTCTCTCCCCGCACCCATGGATTTTTCCTCCATCCAACGCGAAATCCGCGCTAAGCTGAACGCTTCGCCCCCCGCCGTACCACACCACACACCCCCAGCGGCGCAATTACTCTGGACAGAAGCCGGCCGCCTCGCCGTGCTCACCCTCGCCGGCTCCGCCCCGGCCTCGGGCCTTGCCTTGCTGAAGCAGCATGGCATTGGCACGCTCCTCGCAGCACCTGGCCATCCGTTTCACGCAACCTGGGAAGACATTGAAATTCTATCCCTGCCGGAAAGCTCGGGGGCAGCCGCCTCCCTGGCTACCCGGCTACGCGCCAGGCTGACACAGGGCGGACGAATTGCCTTCCATACCGAAACCGGCCTTTCCGGCACCGCAGCCCTGCTGGCAGCACGCCTCTCCACCCGCAAGGCCGACCTGCCCTAACCCCGCGTACCGCGTCGCAGGGCGGCCTTGCAAAGAATCTATACCAGCCGGCCAGTTTTTCATGTTTGCAGAGGAAGATGCCCAAGCCTGACGAACTCCTCTTCGCCCTGAAGACTTATTCCGGCGCGATGCTGGCGTTCTATATTTCCTGCTGGCTGGGACTGGACAACCCCTATTGGTCAATGGCGACGGCGTTCATAGTGGCGCACCCTTTTGCCGGCGCCATGCGCTCCAAGGCGCTTTACCGTTTTTTTGGCACGCTCATCGGTGGCACGGCGGCGGTGGTCATGGTGCCCAACCTCGTGAACGCGCCTGTGCTACTCTGCCTTGCCCTGGCGCTATGGGTCGGGCTTTGCCTCTACATTGCGTTGATGGACCGCTCCCCGCGCGCCTATACCTTCATGCTCTCAGGCTACACCGCCGGCATCATCGGCTTTCCCTCCGTCACCGACCCCTCTCACATATTCCAAACGGCTCTCACACGGTGCGAGGAAATCACGCTCGGCATCGTCTGCACCACCATGATCGGCACAATCATTTTGCCGCGCTCGTTGGCGCCGGTTCTGGCGCGCCGTATCTCATCCTGGGTACAGCCAGCCGTGGAGTGGGCCAGCGCGGCCCTGGCCGGAGAAGGCGAGGCCCAGCCCGCGCGGGACGCGCGCCGCCGCCTTGCCTTTGAAGCAACCGACGCCGCAATGATGGTCTCGCAGCTTGCCTACGATATTTCACATTTGCAATCAGCCGTGCGGCAAGTCACGCGCCTGCGCCTGCATGTCATCAGCCTGATGCCAATTCTGGCTTCCGTTGGCCAGCGCGTGGCGGAGCTGCGGCGGATTGGTGGCATCACCCCCGCCCTGCAGAACGTGCTGACCCGCACCGATGAATGGATCAAGGACAGCAGCGCCCCAAGTGCTGATCCTCTGCTGCACGAAATTATGAAACTGGCGCATGAGCCACCAGATTGGGCGGACCTGTTGCGCGCCAGCCTCGCCGTGCGGCTAGAGGAGCTGGTGCGTGTCGTACATCAATCACGGCAATTACGCAGGCACGTAACGGACGGCACGCCCGCCCCCGAACATCCGGCTCTAGAGGCGGAATATATCGCCATCACCAAGGAAAACCGTGACCATAAGCTGGCTTTTCTGTCAGCCTTTTCCGCGGCACTCGCCATTCTTCTCGTCTCCACAATCTGGATTGAAACCGCCTGGGCCTATGGTGCCGGCGCCGCCATCATGGTTGCCGTGGCATCATCGTTTTTCGCGGCGCAGGACGACCCCGCTCCCGCCATCGCGTTAATGCTGCGCAACGGCGTGATGGTGATTTGTGGCATTTTCCTCTTCAGCTTCGCGATTTTGCCAATAATAACCAGCTTCGGCGAGCTTTATCTGGCTCTGCTGCCGGTGGGGCTTATTATCGGCATTCTCGTCTCGCGCCCGGCCACTTTCGGCACCGGCATGGTCATCGGCGCCATCGGCGCCACCCAGCTTGCACTTAGTAATGGCTACGATGTGAATGTCATCAAATTCGCTGACAGCTCATTCAGCCTGATCGTCGGCCTCGGCAGCGCGCTGATCATCACACAGCTCATCCGCTCGGTCGGCGCCGCCTGGAGCGCTGAGCGCCTGATGCGCGCCAACTGGCGGGATATCGCCACGGCGGCGGAAGCCAGCACCCCGCCAGACCGCGCCGCCATGACAGGCATCATGATGGATCGGCTGGGGCTGATGATGCCGCGCCTGGCCGCCGTCGCCGCCGGTGCGGACAGCGCCGCCGCGGGCACGCTGCAAGACTTGCGGGTAGGTCTCAACGTCATTGGGCTGCACCGCGAGCAGTGGCGCCTGCCCGCCGCCGCGCGCGCTGGCAGCCAGCTTCTCTTTCATCGCCTTGCCGCGTTCTACCGGGCCGACCCGCGCAGGCCAGCGCCACCTGGCATCATTCACGCGCTTGACGAAACCATATGCGCGCTGGCTGGCGATGCGCTGGCATATCAAGAAGCACTCATGATCCTGTCTGGTCTGCGGTCGGTTCTGTATCCGAATGCGCCGCCGCCGGATATTGCATTACCCCTTCCTGAACTGGCGGCCACATGATCGGCGAAATCAATATCTATGGCGTGTTATTCCCGCCGCTGCTCATCTGGGCGTTCATCGCGCTGCTGCTCTCCATGGCCGTGCGACGCGGGCTATCAGCATTGGGCGTTTACCGTTTCATCTGGCACCGTCCACTTTTCGACCTTTGCCTGCTCATCATGCTTACCGGGCTTATCAGCCTGGCGGCCAACCGCTATTTCTGAATCCGGAGTGCCATGAAGCCCGTCTCTTTCATCTACCGTTTTACTGTCACGCTAGGCGCGCTGGGTCTGGCTGCCATCGTCGCCTGGCAGCTCTGGATCTATTATATGCAAAGCCCCTGGACGCGCGATGGCCGCGTACGCGCGGACATCGTCTCGCTGGCACCGGATGTCTCCGGCCCCATCGTGAAGGTTTTCGTGCAAGACAACGAGCCGGTACACACCGGCGAGCCCTTGTTCCAGATTGATCCCGCGCGCTTCAACCTGGCTCTGGCACAGGCAAACGCCACCCTGGCGCAGGCCGCGGCGGCCGAAGCCAGGGCGCAGGCCACAATGCAAAATGCCGAGCAGAACGCCGCGCGGTACGCGGCACTCTCCGCCAACGCCACCTCCGCCATTGCACGAGACGACGCACGCACCCAATCCTTGGCGGCTCAGGCGGAATATCAGGCAGCACAGGCGGCCTACACGGCAGCACAGGCGGACCTTGGGGTTGCGCAGCTCAACCTGCGGCGCTCCACCGTGCGTTCCACCGTGAATGGCATCGTCACCAATTTCTCGATGCAACCCGGCGACTACGTGGCCGCGGGCAGCGCGGTCATGGCCATCGTCGATACCGACTCTTTATATGTGGATGGGTATTTCGAGGAGACGAAACTCCGCCATATTCAAATCGGAGACAAAGCGAAGGTGGAATTGCTGCAAGGCGGCCCGGCAATAGATGGCCACGTACAGGGCTTCGCGGCAGGCATTGCTGATTCTGAACGCATCGCCGCGCCAACCTTGCTGGCGGATGTAAATCCAACCTTCACCTGGGTTCGTCTCGCCGCGCGCATACCGGTGCGAATCATACTGGATAAGGTTCCTGCGGGCGTAAACCTGGTGGCGGGGATGACCTGCACGGTTACCATCCTGCCGGAGAAACAAAACCGCCAACCGGCCCTAGCCGATTAAAGCCAGATGACATGAGATCGAATCGCCCCGGCGATCGCTCTCATGTCTGAATCCGTCTCTATATCAAAAAGTTAGAGGGCGATTCAGACTTCAGTTCCGCTCGCAAAGCAAGCGAGCCTAAAGTCATCGCACCCTAATTGCGCGCGTAAAGCACGCGCAGCACCACAAACCAGTTCTCCCGGTTGCCCGTCAGCAGCCCCTGGGCATTGGCGTGCAGATGCTCCATCGTCACCGCATCATCCACATTGCCGCCCACAACCTCCACCACACCAGGCCCACCGCCGGTGACGATGCTGCAATGCGCGGGAAAGAGATACGGCGTAGGCAGAGCGGCAAATGCAAGGTTGCCAGCCCACCCGCGCGGGAAGCACACAAGGTCTCCCAGCCGTGGCGCGTAGGTTTTTGGATTCTCCGCGATCAGCAGTTTACCGGGATGATACGCTCGCGCGGCATAGTTTATATAATAAGAGTGATCCGCCGCGTAAGGAAACCGCGGCCCCGCCCCCGCAATGCGCATGACGTAGGAAATGAACGCCGCCGACCACGCATAATCACCATTTTTACGAACGGGAAACACCTTGCCTTCGGCGTCGTGCTTGCCAGTCCAGCCTGCCTCTGGCGCACCGGCGTTCAAGCCTTCCCACCAATATTCGCCCACGCGCTGCCACAACCCTTGCTGCCGCTCAGCCATCGTCGCGGCGTGCTGCACGTAACCGGCGCCATCGTTGTCATCCACGCGCTGGCCCCAGAGCCGCCATTCCCGCAAGGCCACTGCTACGGCGGCGCTGCGGGAGAATGCTTCATACGGTACGTTGGCAAAAGGCGGCGCATGATTCTCCGCCGCGCAGGACGCAAGGAAAACACAGCCAAAAACCTTCGCAGCTCCCGCGATGAACCGCCCAAGGCTCCCGCTGGGAAAATGCCTCACGCAAGATCGCTGAACATGGCAGTCAGCGCGGCCTCCGTAGCGTCGCACAAACCGCGCTCAGTGATCAGCCCCGTCACCAGCCGTGCGGGTGTTACATCGAATGCCGGGTTGGCGGCAGGGCTGGAGGTTGGCACAATGCGCACAGTGGCAATGGAACCATCCATCGCGCGGCCGGTCATCGTCGTCACCTCGGTGGCGGCGCGCTCCTCGATGGGAATATCAGCCAGCCCATCGCGGATCGTCCAATCGATGGTGGAAGAAGGCAGCGCCACCCAGAAGGGCACGTTATTGTCCTGCGCGCTGAGCGCCTTCAGATAGGTACCAATCTTGTTGCACACATCGCCCTGGCGGGTCACCCGGTCAGTACCAACAATCACCAGATCCACCTCGCCATGCTGCATGAAATGCCCACCGGCATTATCCGCGATAACCGTGTGGTTCACACCATGCTTGCCCAGCTCCCATGCGGTGAGTGACGCCCCCTGGTTGCGCGGGCGCGTTTCTTCCACCCACACATGCACGTCTATCCCGGCATCATGCGCCATATAAATTGGCGCCAGCGCCGTACCCCAATCCACCGTTGCAATCCAGCCGGCGTTGCAGTGTGTCAGCACATTAACGCGCTTTTTCGCCTTCGCCTTTTCTTCAATCAAGGCGAGGCCGTTGCGGCCGATTGCCGCATTCACCGCCACGTCTTCGTCGCATATCTTGGCCGCTTCAGCGTATGCAGCGGCCACACGCATTGCCGGCTTTAGCTTGCCCAGGCACGTGCCCATACGCTTCAGCGCCCAGAGCAAATTAATCGCGGTGGGGCGCGTGGCGGCCAGAACCTCCAGCGCCTGAGCCAGCGCGGCATCAGAATGATCCACGCGCATTGCCAGCGCCACGCCATATGCTGCTGAAGCGCCAATTAACGGCGCGCCCCTCACCAGCATGGCTTTGATGGCATGGGCCATTTCCTCAAGCGTGGTCAGCCGCACAAGATCGACAGCCCATGGCAGCTTGGTTTGATCGATGATACGAACAGACCAGCCGTCGGTTTCGTCCACCCAGATTGAACGATACGGGGTGCCGTCTATTTTCATGGCGTTAAAAGTTCCTAAAGTTTTTGGTGCAAAGCGCAGACAAGGGTGAATAGGCGCCGAGCGGTGGAAAAATCAATCGTCACCTTTCCTTCCAGCCTCCGCATCATCAGTTCAGCGCCCTCATTGTGCAACCCGCGCCGTCCCATATCAATCGCCTGAATACGCGCCTCCCGCCCTTCCGCTATGGCGCCTGCATATGAATCCAGTAGCATCCTGTAATCACGGATCAGCGTTTTGAACGGCCCAAGCGCCAGCAGAATTGCCTGTATGGGCTGGCCGCTTTCGTCCCGCGCGTCCAGCACGAGCCGTCCTTCATGGATGGAGAGATGCAAAACAATGTGCATGTCCGGATGGTCCGGCAGATAAAACGCGCTTTCCTGCGCCAGATCACGCACCGCCTGCTCTTGATCGGCCCGCTGTGCAGACGAAATCCGATGCAGTGCCTCACCATCCAGAACAATCCGCGTCAGCCTGCCTTTTGCATCCGCCATGTCCGCCTCCGCGCTTCATACCGAAAGATGATATCCACTTCATCTCGACCGCTGACCTGCATTTACATCGCAAGCCCGCAAGCCAGCATAGTCTTTATGGAAAGCCTCGACAAATCCAATCAACGGCCGGGGGTTTCAACTCATGCCGCAGCCGTTTTCTGAAAAATTATCAAACACCCGCGTTATTTCATAACATTCTCTTCCCGAACCGTATTGCTCTTACACAAACATCGGCGAGAAAGCGGCATCGGCACGGCGGTTTCATGGCAAAGGCGATTGCAATAGCGCAGTAATTAAACTGAGCAAAAAAATGTGTGAATATGTCTGTTTGCTTACGCTTTTTGTTGACAGCGCGACAAGAGAGGCGGAATAGCGATTCTTGCGTGCATTATGCGATTCGCGTCGCAGCCGAGTCTGATTTCTGCCGGTCAAGAAGCGCACGCACAATAAGAAGGACGGCCTGCCGCCGTAAAAAAGACGTTTCTGTGCCGGACCCTGATCTACAGACTCAACCATAATCTTGAATGCAAGGAGCAATTCTCGTGACCAGTGAAGATAAGAACGATACGCAGCGCGCCCAGCCGCTGGCTGTACGGGCGGCGACGAAAAAAGTCGCTGCCGCGAAGAAGCCGGCTGCAAAGAAAGCTGCCGTGAAGCCCGCAGCCAAGAAGGCCGTCGCCAAGAAGGCTGCACCCGCCGCGAAGAAGACCGTAGCCAAGAAGGCCGCAACCGCCGCGAAGAAGCCTGTCGCCAAAAAGGCCGTCGCCAAAAAGGCCGTCGCGAAGAAGGCCGTCGCCAAGAAGGCTGCACCCGCCGCGAAGAAGGCCGTGGCCAAAAAGGCCGCACCCGCCGCGAAGAAGCCCATAGCCAAGAAGGCTGTGGCCAAAAAGGCCGCACCCGCCGCGAAGAAGACCGTAGCCAAGAAGGCTGTGGCCAAAAAGGCCGCACCCGCCGCGAAGAAGACCGTAGCCAAGAAGGCTGTGGCCAAGAAGGCCGCACCCGCCGCGAAGAAGACCGTAGCCAAGAAGGCTGTGGCCAAGAAGGCCGCACCCGCCGCGAAGAAGACCGTAGCCAAGAAGGCCGCACCCGCCGCGAAGAAGGCCGTGGCCAAGAAGGCCGTGGCCAAGAAGCCAACTGCGAAAAAAACCTCCGCTTCCACCAAGCACAACACCATGCCGCCAGCCCCGGAAGCCCCGGCGATGCTTGACGAGACTGTGGAAAGCATGAGCCCCACGCCCGAGAGCATTAATTAACAATTCCTCGCAGCCGTAAAACAATATCCAATTGGTTAACTCCATCTGATTGGATAGACACCTCGGCCTCTCCGGTCCCGGGTATCTTTCGTGGACCAACCAGCGCACCATTGTTGGTGGTTGGTTCATTATCCCCCCATAAGGTTCATGCCGCTTTCCGTGGCATGAACCTCATTTTTTGACTCAGCTTGCACTTCCGCGCCGTAGAGGCGATAATCATGCTGGGAGATCGGCGGCGGACATCGCGGCCCGCCAACCTGGTCAGGGCCG
>JAGWZS010000021.1 GCA_018971905.1 Rhodospirillales bacterium
AGCTTCTCGTCGAGATTCATCGAGAAGCCGGGGGATTGCTCGCCGTCACGCAGCGTCGTGTCAAAGATGATGACGCGGCTTGCGTCCATCTTGCCAAAATTAGGGTGGTTGATCGTCATAACTCTGCTCCGCATTCTGCCGGTGATGGTTTCTGGCATTCCCCTGAGCGGCGGGCGCGGTATTCAGAACACGCGCGGAAGGAACTTATCGCTCAGGGGCGGATAAGTCGAAGGAGCAGCCCAGCAAAGGTGGGGGCAAAAGCCATGCGGCTGCTTTAAGCGATTTACCCCCGCATAGCAAGCAATTCTCCCGCCGCGGCGCACACAACAAATCAATTAATCGACTAACTATTAAAATCATTTACCTGAACGAAGACTTCAGGACGAGACAAACCATGAACACCATTTTATAACCGCAACCGATGCCGAGTCTCCCCGCCCTGCCCGCTCTGGCCGCCGGCCATGGCCGCGCCGTTCTGCTGGATGCGAACGGGGTGATCTCCACCCTCAGACCCGGCACCGTGGCGCGCCAGGTGGGGGCCACCATCCCGCTTGTCATCCACACCCCTGCCACACTTAAACGCCTCGGC
Source organism: Rhodospirillales bacterium (assembly GCA_018971905.1). GTDB lineage: Bacteria > Pseudomonadota > Alphaproteobacteria > Acetobacterales > Acetobacteraceae > Acidocella. The sequence goes on from JAGWZS010000021.1 coordinate 590, forward strand.
AACCCGGCCATCCAATTGCTGGACCTGCTGGAGCTATTCGCTTTCGTGCATCCCGCGCAAAGCCTGGCCCCCACCCCGGCGGGGTTTGCCAGGGCGCTGGAATTGCCGGTGCCGCATTCGCTTGAATCCGCCGCCCAGGCTTTGCCGGAAATGGCGGCGTTGCTGCTCACCCAACTGGAAGCAGGCAAGAATACCCCCGCCAACCGGGATACGGCAGGACTGGCGGCGCGGATGGGCCAAGCGGGCTGGCTTTGGGCGCCCTACGTGCTCGCCGCCCTCGGCCAGCCGGACGCCCGGCCAGACGGCATGGCCATGCGGCTCTGGAAACGCCTGCCGAAATGGGAGGAAACCGCCCCGCGCCCGCCGCCTTCCAGTTTTGCCGTCGCCCCGGCTGAGGCCCGCACCCGCCTGGCCAGCCTGCTCGGCCCCGCTGCCGAGCAACGCCCCGCCCAAGCAGATTTTTGCTCCGCTGCCACCGGCGCCTTCGCCCCGCGTGAGACTGAAGGTAGCCCGCAGGTGGTGCTGGCGGAAGCCGGCACCGGCACCGGGAAAACCATGGGCTACCTCGCCCCCGCCTCCCTCTGGGCCGAACGCAACAAAGGCGCGGTCTGGATCTCCACCTACACCCGCCACCTCCAGCGCCAGATTGAGCAGGAGGCCAGCCGCCTGCCCCCGGGCACGAACGTCGTGCTCCGCAAGGGGCGGGAAAATTATCTCTGCCTGTTGAATTTCGAGGATGCGATGAACGCACAAACCCGCGCCATCCCGCTCGGCCTCATCGCCCGCTGGGCAGCGGCAAGTGCCGATGGCGATCTGTTCGGCGGTGACCTTCCTGGCTGGTTCTCGGAACTTTATGGCCAAGGGCTGCTGGCCAGCATCGCTGATAGGCGCGGCGAATGCATCCACGCCGCCTGCCCGCATTTCTCCGCCTGTGTGATTGAGCGCGTAGTGCGCGACGCCCGCCAAGCGGATCTGGTCATCGCCAACCATGCGCTGGTCATGGCCCAGGCCGTCTGGGGCGGACTGGACGACGACAACGTGCCCACCCGCTATGTGTTCGATGAGGGCCACCATATTTTCGACGCGGCGGATTCTGCCTTCTCTGTCGAGCTTTCCGGCACCGCCATGGCCGAACTGCGCCGCTGGCTGCTGGGGGCTGAGGGCACACGCTCACGCGCGCGCGGCCTTTCGAAACGGCTGGAGGACATGGCGGCGGTTGATGAGGCTACTTATAAATTCATAGAGCAGGCCAATAAACTTGCGAAATGCCTTCCCGCTCCGTTGTTCTCCGTGCGGCTGGACCCGGAGCTGGCCTCGGACAAAAATCCGGCCGAGGAATGGCTCCGCACGCTTCGCACCCAGGCCCGCGCCCGCGCTACGGAACCCGACCTCGCCGCACCATCCACCTTCGAAACTGATCTGTACCCGCTGAACGAGGAGATCTTCGCTGCGGCCTGCAAACTTAGCCAGGCCATAGAACAACTCCGCACTCCGCTTGTGGCGTTGCGCGAGCGTATGCTGGAACGACTGGAAAACGAGCCGGACCTGGAGGAAACCATGCGCCAGCGGCTGGAGGGTACCGCCCGCAGCCTGAAACGCCGCGCCATAGACCCGCTTTCCGCCTGGAAACGCATCCTCGACGGGCTTGAGTCCGAACCTGCCCCTGGCGAACGCCCCACCCGCGTGGCGTTTTTGCGCCTGGAGCGCGAGGCCGGAACGGATAAAGACATCGCCCTGCTCTCGCATCTTCTGGACCCCACGGAAGCCTTCACCCAATCCATCGCCGCCCCGGCACACGGGCTGCTCATCACCTCCGCCACACTGCGTGACGGCACTGATCTTGAAGGAGCCTGGGAAAACGCCGAGGCCCGCACCGGCACCGCACATCTCGCCGCACCGGCGATCCGCGCCGCATTCGACAGCCCTTTCAATTACGGCGAGAGCACCCGCGTGGTACTGGTGTCAGACGTGAACACACAGGACATCGGGCAATTGGCCGGGGCATATAAAGCGTTGTTTGAGGCAACTGGCGGCGGCGGCCTGGGGTTGTTTACCGCCATCTCCCGCCTGCGTGCCGTGCACGCCAAAATCGCAGCACCTCTGGAGGAGAAAAACATCCCCCTCTACGCCCAGCATGTGGACGCAATGGATAACGCAACGTTAGTCGACATCTTCCGCGCAGAGGAGCATTCCTGCCTGCTGGGCACTGATGCCATGCGCGACGGCGTGGATATTCCCGGCAATGCGCTGCGCCTGGTGGTGTTTGAGCGCACGCCATGGCCACGGCCTGATATTCTGCATCGCACGCGGCGCACCCATCTCTCCCACGGCGCGCCGAGGAATTACGACGACGCCATTGTGCGCCTGCGCCTGCGCCAAGCGTTCGGCCGCCTCATCCGCCGGGCGGACGACAAAGGCGTATTCGTATTGCTGGACAAGCAATTTCCTTCCCGGCTGCTCACGGCGTTTCCGGAAGATGCACGGATTATCCGCTCGTCATTATCCGATGCCATTACCGGCATCGGGCAGTTTTTAAGAGAACCAGCCTGACCCCGTTCCCCATCTTTCGATAAGAGAGAATTCGAATCTTAGGCGATGATCGCGCTGATTTTTTTTACCAGCCCATCCAATGAAAAAGGCTTGGTGATTATGTTGGCGCCACCAAATCCAGAGCCGGTTAAGCCTATATCGATATTGTGGGCATAGCCTGTCATGAACAGAATCTTCAGCTCCGGGCGCAATTGTTTTGCTGCCTCCGCCAGTTCGCGGCCATTTTGCCCTGGAAGGGTTATATCTGTCAGCAGCAGTGAGATTCGGCCCGGTGCCTTCAGAATCCCAAGCGCCGCCGGCGCATCACCCGCCTCAAACGTGATATAGCCGTGCTCTTTCAGGGTTTCGGTAACGAGCATCCGTATCGTTGGCTCGTCATCAACGACCAAGATCGTCTCCCGATCTGGTTCAACTATCTCGTTGTCCTGCATACGCCACTCCAGGCCGGGTTTTATCCCAGCGCTCCGAGTGAGCAAGCATAATCGTGACCTTTGGCGGTCACGATTATGTAATCAGCCTGCCCTCGTCAACTCGTACAAGGCAACGGCGCCGGCAGCGGAAACATTCAGGCTTTCCATTCCACCGGGCATTGCAAGGGCGCAGATTTCATCGCAAGTTTCACGTGTAAGGCGGCGCATCCCCTCGCCTTCATTCCCAAGCACGAGCGCCACGCGGCGCCCGGCAAAACTCTCGCCGCGCAGCTTGGTCTGCGCCTGGCCGTCCAACCCCACCACCCAGACATCGGCAGATTTCAATACGATCAGTGCACGTGATATGTTGGTGATTCGTAGCAGCGGAATTGTCTCCAGCGCGCCAGACGCGGCCTTGGCCAGTGCGCCGGTTTCCTCTGGCGCATTGCGGTCTTGTGCGATGATGGCACAAGCACCAAAGGCTTGGGCCGTGCGCATTAACGCCCCCACATTGCGGGGATCAAAAATCTGGTCCAGCACCAGAACCGGACCAGGGCGCTTGAGCGCATCCTGCAAAGCCGGGGTGGACAATTGATCCGCCAGCAGGGCAATCCCCTGATGCACAATGCCTGAACCAGGCCGGGCACCAAGAAGCTGGTCGATTTTCTCACGCGGCGTGATCTCTGGGCGGACTGGCCAAGGAAGCGGGCACTCAGCCGCCAGACTCGCCTGTGCCTCCTCAGTTATAACCAGCCGGCGCAGCAGCCGGGCGGGGTTCTTCAGCGCCGCCGCCACCGCGTGGGTGCCATAAAGCCATACCGCCCCCGCTGGCGCGCCGCCGCCCCGGCGCGGTTCGGCACGGCTGGCATTGCCGCCACGCCAATGTGTGGGTTGCGCTGGCCTTTCCTCGCCGCCGTGGCGGTGCTTAGGGCCATTTTTACCAGAGGGTGGGCGATTTTGAACCATGCGCCCTCACTATCTCCCCCCCATTGCGTTGACAACCAGCCCCGTCCCGTTGCATGTGGCGCTCACACGGAAGGGTGCCCGAGTGGCTAAAGGGGACGGACTGTAAATCCGTTGGCGTGCGCCTACGTTGGTTCGAATCCAACCCCTTCCACCATTAAATTTTTTAATTGCATCAATATATTATCTTCCAGCAGCCATGCCGAAGTCCAAAACCGGCTTCGCCTGACCGCGCAAGCTTGCGCCCGGTTGAGCAGAACAGCAGCTTGGGATACCAAAGCCTTGCCCGGCGAGGAGCCCAGGATGCCCCATACAATTCCGTTTTTCGGCCGGTTCCATGCACCTGGCCCAGAGCGGTGGAATCGAAACCTTGTCGTGTGTGCTCTTGGCAGCTTCACGACGATTGTGGCGATGACGCTGCTGCTGCCTTTCCTGCCGGTGTACGTGCAGGAGCTTGGCGTGTCGGGCCATGCCGCCATCGCCGAATGGTCCGGCCTTGCCTACGGCGCGACGTTTTTTACCGCGGGGCTGACCGCGCCGCTTTGGGGCCGGCTTGCCGACCGGTTCGGCCGCAAGCTCATGCTCATCCGCGCCAGCCTGGGAATGGCCATCGCCATGTCGTTGATCGGCATGGCGCATAATGTGATGGAACTCGTGGCATTCCGGCTGCTCGCCGGGCTGTTGGGAGGCTACGCCTCAGGATGCATGGCCTTGATTGCCGCGCAAACACCCAAGGAACGCGCGGGCTGGGCCCTGGGTGTGGTGGCCACAGGAAGCATGGCTGGCAATCTGGCTGGCCCATTAATTGGCGGAACATTGCCGCCGATTATTGGCATCCGCGCCACCTTCCTGCTCGCGGGCGCCGTGATTTTCGTCACATTTCTTGCCACCACTTTCCTCATCCGCGAGGAAAGACGGCCAGTTTCAGCGGCCCGCGGCAAAAGCGGCGGACAGTGGAAGAAAATTCCCGTGAAGGGGCCCGTAGCCGTTATGCTGGCCACGGGCTTTCTGCTCATGTTCGCCACTATGTCGATCGAGCCGATTATCACGGTTTACGTGGCACAATTGGTGCCGCAGAAGCACGTTATTTTTGTTGCCGGCCTCGTAATGGCGGCGGCGGCCCTTGGCGCCGTTGTGTCGTCAAGCAGGCTCGGGCATTTGGCAGACCGTATCGGCTATCCTCCCGTCATATCCGCCTGCCTTGGCACAGCCGCCATCCTGCTTATTCCCCAGGCGTTCGTTACGGCGGGGTGGCAGCTTATCCTGTTGCGTTTTTTCATGGGTCTGGCTTTGGGTGGGCTTTTGCCCTGCATCGCCGCGGTGATCCGCCATAGCGTCCCGCAAGAGATGCTCGCCGGAACAATGGGCTATTCGATCTCTTCGCAATATGCCGGGCAGGTTCTCGGGCCCATCGGCGGCGGCTTTATAGGGGGGCATATCGGCATGGCCGCCGTATTTTTAATCACCTCAGGGCTTATGGCCGCCGGGGCTGGCGCCAACTGGCTTGCCACCCGCGCGCCGCACCCTTGACCGCGCCCGTCTCCGTTCTAAATCGAAATGGCCGCTGTCCTGAAAGGAGACCCAGACATGACCGCGCAGGTTTGCACAACCATCACATCCCAGGTTGAAGCCGCCGCCTGCACCACCTCGTCGCCGCCTATAGTCTGGCATATGGTGCCACTTCCGCCTTTGGCCACGGAATGGATTCTGGTTCTCCTGACCATGTTGCTCGCCACTCTTCTCGTGGACAGGATCGTGAAAAAATAGCGGGTTTGAACGGCTCATTTAAAAAGCTGGAGGCGGCTGCGAACCTGTCAGCCGGCATTGCATCTCAAACGAAAAGAGATGTTCCAGAGGCACTTCCGTATTGCCCGCTGCCCGCTGCGCGGGAAATTTCATCAGCTTCCCGCCGATGCGCTCCAACATACGGTTGGACAGCGCAAACCGCGCGGCCAGGCGCTGCCGTGTGGCCAAACACAACCCAAAGCCGCCTTCTTTTGCTCGCACCGCGGCAGACAAAACTTCAGCTAGCTGCCAATCCGTCAGTTGCCGACCAATCCGGGCTTCGTAAAATTCCTGCATTGCCGTGGCGAGATCCCGCGCCGCATTGATGCGCTCACCCTCCTCCAACGTTGGCAAGCGTAAATCGGGTGCCACAAGACTCAGGAAATCAACAACCGTGGAGCCACCCTGAAGCTGATGGTAATTGCGTAAAACCAATGTGCCGTTTTTCCACCGCGCCAGTTTTGCCCCCAGCCGGGCGTAATCGAACTGAAACTCCCAGTCGCGCAATTTTAACGCGCCGGTTTCGCAAACCGTTTCCACAAGGCTTGCCGCATCTTGCGCCAGCCCGTTTCGTGTAAGCTGTAAAAACAAGGATTGAACATACGAGCATTGCTCACGCAGATAGATAACAAGCACCACCCGGTGCCCCCGCAGTCTTGGATGATGGGCGAGCCTGTCCAGCAGGTCTGGCCGCCGCAATATCGATTCAAAATCTTCACTGGAAATGATTGCGTTGCCGCCATGCGCGGCAATTTCCTCCGCTGCATCATCCAGCGTGCCGTAGGTGCTATGGAACCGCCAGTCGCGTGCCAACTGCCACGCAATATTATGCTGTGCCGGGGCATCGCCAGGGCAGCCGGCGGCGGGGTAGAGAATGCCATGCGCGCCTAAGGACTCACGATTTTGAGCAAGGCTTTTCTGCAACGCCGTGGTTCCGGTTTTATGCAGCCCGGCATGGATGAACAGCACTGGCCGTGCGTCCGGCCGCGCAAACAACCGCCAGCCCTTGGCAATGTCGTGCATGTTGCCCCCTATAAATCCGCCGCCACGCGCTGGATTACATCCTCCCACTGATAGGGTACGCTCTGGCGGTAAAGCCGCAGAGAAGGATACCACGGCGTATCTTCCCGGTGCAGCAGCCACCGCCAGTCTGGCGCGTAGGGCAGCACAATAGAGGTGGGCACATTGCTTGCCCCAGCCACATGCGCAACCGAAGTGTCGATCGTCACCAGCCGGTCCACATGCTGTAAAATCGCCATCGTATCAAGAAAATCCTCGATCTCCGGCCCCAGATTCACCAGCGGTGCGTGGCCATAATAACCGCCCGCCTGCGCGATCTGCTCTCCCTTCTGCACGGTGAGCACAATCACATCGTCCCGCGCAAAAATCGGCGCGAATTGCGACAGCTTCAGGCTGCGTTTCTTGTCATTCTTATGGGTTGGCCGCCCGGCCCATACCAGGGCAATACGTTTTTTGCCTTTCGGTATTAGCCGGTCCAGCCGTTCGCCCCATTGCGCCGCCAGCGCGGGCTTTGGCGCAAGATACCCCGCGGGCGGAATGGTCTCGATGGTTGCACCCGCCAGGCGCGGCAAACCGGAAAGGGGAATATAAGCCTCATACCCGGCTGCATCGTCCCAGCGGGTGACGATTTTGCCGATGCCGGGAAGCTGGCTGAGCAAAGGCAGCAGCTCTGCCGAGCACGCCACAACCGGCTGCGGCGCCAGCATCGCCGCCCAGGGAATGAACCGCGCGAACTGAATACAATCGCCAAAGCCCTGGTCGCCTATGATCAGCAGCTTTCCAGGCTCCATCGTCTGGCCTTCCCATTGCGGCTTTTCGGTTTGGGGCAGCATCCCCTCAGCCTGTTTCAGCTTGAAGCGCCATTCGTAGCTTTCCCAGCCTGCCCGCAGCCTGCCCGCCAGCAGCAGCGCCTCGGCTTTCTCAAAATGCGCCTCGGCGAAATCCGGGTCGAGCGCGATCGCCTGTTCGGCCACGCGCACGGCATCGTCCAGCTCCAGTCGCTCGTAATGGATCAGCGCCACGTTGAAATGAGAGCGGGAATCACCCGGCGCCAGCTCAATGGCCCGCCGGCCCGCGCGCAGCGCGTCCTCCAGCCGCCCGGCGCCGCGGTAAACTTCGCATATGTTACGCGGATAGAGCGCAACCTCCGGGGAGATCGCCTGGGATTTTTCCATGCGCTCGATCGCCTCCGCCACCCGCCCGCTGCGGTAGGAGATGATGCCCGCAAGCTGCAAGATATGTGGATGCTCCGGCATTGCCGCCAGCATCCGCGTGGCAAGGTCGTCCGCCTCTTCCAGCTTGCTTGCCTGCTCCAGCCTGGCGAGCTTGTCCAGCGCTTCGGCCAGCGGCATCGCTACCTTGCCAGGCTGCGCGGCGCCGCTCATGCTCCCTGCTCCTCATAGCCAAGTTCGCGCACCCAGGGGTCCAGAATTGGCGCGACCTCGGAAAAAAGATTTGGCAGCGCGGCGCGATAGGGTTTGAACCGCCAGGCCGCGCGGCCATGCACAGCCTCCCGCCCAGCGAAATGCGCTGGCAAGGGCTCGGCCACCGGCGCGGCGTTGGCGGCAAAATCCGGCGGCAATTGCGCCTTCACGCCAATGAAATCCAGCACCCGCCGCACCACAGCCACCGGATCCGCCACCAGATCCTCATACCGCACCGGCAGATAGCGCAAGGTCAACTGCCCGCGGTAATGCCGGATCATCTCCGCCTGCAACGTGAAATACCGTGCCAGCCCCGGCAGCCCAGCCTGTGCGTTGCCTTCGAGTTTGCGATCCTGTGCAATATTGGAAAGCACGAGATCATAAGGATGCCGCAGGACGTGAATGACCGGCGCCTCCGGATAAAGCAGCTTGATGAGCCCGAGGTGCCAGACATTGCTGGCCGCGCGGTCGGTGATGAAGCGCACGCCCGGCCGGGCCAGCCCCATGGCATGGCGCGAACTTTCATACATGTCCCGCAATCTCTCCAGCGCGTGTTCCGCCTCGCCCACCAGCATCTGGTCCAGGCACTCAGGGTATTCACCCCCCAGCAATCCGGCCGCCGCCTGTGTTAGCGCTGCAACGGGGGCTGCCTCATCACCGGGGGCAAAGCCGGGTATCTGCGCCAGCAACTGCTCCAGCAGGCTGCTGCCCGCACGAGGAAACCCCAGCAGGACTACCGGCGTGAAACCCCCAGTCTGGGCACGTGGCAGGGGCCGCACGCGGTCTCCGGTGAAATAAGCCTTGAACTGCTCCACCTGGGCACGCAGGGCCTCCGGCTGATAAACCAGCCCGGTCCGCTCGCGCTGCATAGTGCGCGCGGTGGCAATGGCACTGATCGCCTCCTGCATCTGGCCAAGCTGCATGAAGGCCCGACCGCGCGCCAGCAGCTCCGGTGGCATCTGGCTTTCCGGCGGCCCAAGCTGCTCCAGCGCCTCGCGCGGGCGCTGGCAGGCAAGGTGCGCCATAATTTTTAGCAGCCGCAGCATCCGGTCCTGCGGCCAGCGGGCCAGCGCCTCATCCAGCATGGCATCCGCGCGGGCGCGCTCGCCTTTGGTGAAGACAACCTGCGCCAGCCCGCCCGTGCCGCGCAGATTGTCCGGCCGCAGCGCCAGTGCCTTGGCGTAAAGCGCCTCCGCCTCGGAAAGCCTGCCTTGCAGCTTGAGGTTCCAGGCGAGATTACCAAGCACCATGCCATCTTCGGCGCCCAGCAGCGCCAATGCCCGGCGGTAATGGCGCTCGCCCGCCAGCACCGCGCCGGTTTCGGTGAACACAACACCCAGAACATGCTGCGCCTGCGCCGCCTTCGGCGCCGCTTTCACCGCCTCGGCGGCGAAGGGCAGAGCCTCAGCATGGCGCCCCTGTGCCACGAGATATTGCGCGTACTGCCCATTTGCCAGTGCCCGCAGCGCCGGAGGCCCCGGCAGCCGGGCAAGCCGCGCGCCCAACGCATCCGCCGCTTTTGTACGCTTCTGGGCATTGCGGATTTCAAACAAAACCCTCAATGCTGCGCGCTGGTTTGGCACCGCATCCAGAATTTTCAGCGCCAGCGCTTCGGCTTCGCTATATTTCTTTTCGTTGAAAAACTTCGTTGCCTCGGCGGCCTTATCATCCAGCAGGGCGGCGGCCTCCTGGCTTGGCCATAGCGTCATATCCGCAGCGCAGCACAACGCCTGCCTCAACCCGCTGCCGCAAGGGCAAAATTCATCCTTCATTTCCCCGCCGTTCAACCCGCTTGCCCTGTTGATATGCTAGCATTCTACAGGCTTTGCCCGGTGCGGCAACGCACCCGCCGCCGCCGCAAAAGCGGCATTTTTTGGCTACCCTTGCAATCGTCATTCATTCTTAATCCCTTATAATCCTTGACGTGAGGCAGATGGCGCGTCAGATGAACGGCTCTAACCGGAGTGTCCTCAATGCGCGATTTTTCCGAGCTCTCTGAGCGTGAAATTTTGGCCTTCGCCATCGGCAATGAGGAAGAAGACGGCCGCATCTATCTCGATATCGCCGAACGCCTGCGGGACGATTACCCGGGAACCGCCAAGATTTTCGTGGAAATGGCGGAAGAAGAGAACGAGCACCGGCGCGAATTGCTGGAACTCTACCGGGAGAAATTCGGGGAGCATATTCCGCTGATCCGCCGGCAAGACGTGCGCGGCTTCATCACCCGCCCTTCGGTCTGGCAATTTCCCAAGCCCAACATCAACGACGTCCGTAAACTGGCGGAAAGCATGGAGCAGGAAACCCAGCGCTTTTACCGCAATGCCGCGGCACGGGCCACGGATGTTTCCATCCGCAAACTGCTGGGCGATCTGGCACAGGCGGAAGCCGCGCACGAACACAAGGCGGACACGCTTTCTGAAGAGAACCTGCCTGCCGATGTACGCTCAGCCGAAGACCAGCACGCCCGCCAGCAGTTCATGCTGCAATATATCCAGCCCGGCCTGGTTGGGCTGATGGATGGTTCCGTCTCCACCCTCGCTCCCATTTTCGCCGCCGCCTTTTCCACTCACGACACATTCGCTGCCTTTCTGGTGGGGGCCGCCGCATCGCTGGGAGCAGGCATTTCAATGGGCTTCGCCGAGGCGCTGTCGGACGACGGCTCCCTCACCGGACGTGGCACGCCTTATGTGCGCGGCATCGTGACGGGCTTGATGACCACACTGGGGGGGCTTGGCCATACGCTGCCCTTCCTCATCCCCAGCCTGCATCTGGCGCTCATCGTCGCCATCATCGTTGTTACGGTGGAACTGGCGGCAATCTCCTGGATCCGCTGGCGCTTCATGGACACCTCCCCCATCCGCGCCACGTTGCAGGTGGCGCTGGGCGGCGTGCTGGTGTTTGCAACCGGTGTGCTGATCGGCGCGGGTTAGGCTTGCAACGCCCAGCCGGTATTCCAGAAGGCGGCTTCAAGCCTCGTTGCCTGGATGAAGATGGCTTGCAGCCGGGGTAGCCTCGCCTTGCCCCCCAGCACGGCACCCACCCGGTCGATCATCGCCAATGAAGCCTTCACCGATTCAGCATACTCCTGGCCGGTATAAGTCTTGATCCAGTCAATATATGGATTGGCCGGGTCGGCCTTTGCCGCCGCCCAGGCGCCGATTTCAGCATAGCCCGCGATGCAGGGCGCCAGAGCCGCCAGCAGGTCCAGCGCATCGCCGGTGCAGCCCACGTCAAGAACGTAGCGCGTATAGCCCGTCATCTCCAACGCGGGAGGTGCGGCACGCATCTGCGCCTCGCTTATCCCCCAGCCGGCGCAATAGGCCACATGCAGGGGCATCTCGGTCTCGATGAGCGCCTTCGCAGCTTCCAGTGCTGCCTGAATATCCGGCAATTCCTCCAGCTTGTAGGCCAGCAGCGCATAGGCGCGGGCATATTGAACCAGGAAAAGATAATCCTGGATCAGGAAATTCCGGAACGCCTCGGGCTTCAACGAGCTATCCGCCAGCGCCTCCACGAAGGGGTGGCGCACATATTCATGCCATGCCGCACCCGCACCTTCGCGCAGGCGCTCAAACAAAACAGCCATGAACTCAGCTTGGCTCGCGCGCGTAGGTGATGATGGAAAGATAGGTCATTGGTTTCACCAGCAGCTTCTCCGGCCCGTGCGGGGCGGCGGAATCGAACAGCAACGCATCGCCAGGGGTGAGATGGTAGGACTGATCGCCATGGCGATACAAAACCTCGCCGGTGAGCATGTAGATAAACTCCGTTCCCTCATGCTGAAAGGCGGGATAGGCAACAGCTTCCTTGCTAAGCGTGATGAGATAAGGCTCCACCACCACATTGCCGCCCAGCGCATGCCCCAGCAGCGAATATTGGTGCCCGGCCTTCGTACCCCGCCGCTCGATGACAACGCCAGTGCCGGATTTCACGTAGGAACAGTCGCGCTTTTCCTCGAAAGTGGAGAAGAAGGTGGTGATCGGCACGTTGAGTGCGCCCGCCAGCGCCTGCAACGAAGCAAGTGATGGTGAAATCTGCCCGTTTTCGATTTTGGAGAGCATACCACCGGAAAGCCCGGCAGCGGCCGCGAGCTCTGACACGGTAATGCCCACGCGCCGGCGCAATTGCCGCACCTGCACGCCAATGGCCTGTTCCAGCGTGAGGTCTGAAACCGCGGCGGCATTGCTGCCGGTGCTATAGGCTTCCGCAATATTCACTGGCAGGCCAGCCTGCTCCAGCGCATTGGGCAAAGGCGCTTTAATAATCCTTGGCTTCTTAGCGTCCAGCTTGGCCTGGTTGCGCATGTTCCGACCATCCTCCTGCTGTTCGTCTTATGATGCGAACATTTAAAAGGCCAGCATTGTTTACGTGCGGTGCTCCAGGCGCTTGGCAGCGTTAAGCGTGTTGCGCAGCAGGCAGGCGATGGTCATAGGCCCCACCCCGCCCGGCACCGGGGTAATGGCCCCAGCCACCTGCTCAGCCTCCTGATAAGCCACATCGCCCACCAGCCTGGTTTTGCCGCCCTCGGCAGGCACGCGGTTGATACCGACATCAATGACCGTGGCACCCGGCTTTATCCAATCGCCTTTCACCACCTCTGGCTTGCCAACCGCCGCCACCAGAATATCCGCCGTGCGGCAAAGCTCTGGCAAATTGCGGGTTCGGGAATGCGCCATCGTGACGGTACAGTTTTTCTGCAGCAACAGCTGTGCGATTGGTTTACCGACAAGGTTAGAGCGCCCGATGACCACGGCGTTCAGCCCGGTCATGTCCGGCAATGTATCCTCCAGCAGCAGGATACAACCCAGCGGCGTGCAAGGCACCAGCCCCGGCAGCCCGGCGGCCAGGCGGCCCGCATTCACCACGGTTAGCCCGTCAACATCTTTCTCCGGCGAAATGGCGGCGATCACCTCATCCGCGTTCAGGTGGCCGGGCAAAGGTAATTGCACCAGAATGCCATGCACCGCCGGGTCGGCATTCAACTGCCGCACCAGGGCCAGCAGGTCGGTTTGCAGGGTGTCCGCTGGCAGCTTGTGCTCGAAGGAGGCCATGCCCGCCTCAACCGTCTGTTTTGCCTTGTTGGCGACATAGACCCTGGACGCCGGGTCATCCCCCACCAGCACCACGGCAAGGCCCGGCCTATAAGGCAGTGCGGCCACCTCCGCCGCGATGGCGGTACGAAGACTGGCCGCGAAGGCCTTACCGTCGATGATTTCAGCCAAATC
>JAGWZS010000258.1 GCA_018971905.1 Rhodospirillales bacterium
TGCGTCACCGGCCGGGCTTTAATGTCCATGTCCGGCGGGTCGTCCCACACCACCCCCACCACCGCCCGCCGCCCCAGCGGCACGCGCACCAGCGTGCCCGGTACTAGCGGGGCCTCTGCCTCATAGGTGAAGGCCATGCCGAATTTATACGGGAGCAAGACGCTGACACGGGTTGTCGGTTGAGGTTGCTCCATGCTGTATGCTCTTAATCAGAGACTCTGTTCACCGGAAAGCCACCCATGAAATTCTTTGTCGACACCGCCGAAATCTCCGAGATACGGGAGCTTGCCACCACCGGCCTGCTGGATGGTGTCACCACCAACCCCTCGCTCATCGCCAAGTCCGGCCGCAAGATCCTGGATGTGATCGCCGAGATCTGCGAAATTGTCTCCGGCCCGGTGAGTGCCGAGGTAGCCGCCACCGAATATAAGCAGATGCTGGCCGAGGCCGAGGTGCTGAAAAAGATCGCGCCGAACGTGGCGATTAAGGTGCCCCTGACCCAGGACGGGCTGAAGGCTTGCTATGCGCTCTCCCAGGGGGGCGTGATGGTGAACGTAACCCTGTGCTTCTCCGCCGCGCAGGCGCTGCTGGCCGCCAAGGCGGGTGCCACTTTCATCTCGCCTTTCGTCGGCCGGCTGGATGATATCGGCCAGAACGGCATGGATCTGATCCATGACATCGTGACCATCTATAACAACTATCCGAACCTGAAGACCGAGGTGCTGGTGGCCTCCATCCGCAACCCGATCCATCTGATCGAGGCGGCGAAGATGGGCGCGGACGTGGCCACCATCCCGCCCAGCGTTATCAAGCAGCTCTATGGCCACCCGCTGACCGACAAGGGCCTCGCCGCCTTCCTGAAGGACTGGGCCGCCACCGGGCAGAGTATTGTCTGACGACGGCCTGCTGACTGAATTCTGCACCTGGCTCGGCGCTGAGCGCCGGGCCGGGGCGAAGACCGTCGAGACCTATGCCCGCGATGTGCGGGCTTTTTTGTGCTTCTGCGCCGAACATACCGGCGAGGCGCCAAGCCCCACCACGCTCGGCACGCTGCGCGCGGCGGATTTCAGGGCCTTTCTGGCCAATGCCGCCAAGGCCGGGGACATCAACGCCACCCGTGCCCGCAAACTCTCTGCCCTGCGCACCTTTTTCCGCTATCTGCACCAGCGCCATGGGGTGGATGGCACCCAGCTTTCCCTCATCACCCGCCCCCGCCCGAAACGCCCGCTGCCGAAGGCGCTCACACCCGACGATGCGCTGAGCGTGACCACCGACATCGGCGAGGCGACCGACACCGCCATGGAGCAAACCCGCGACGCCGCGCTGATGCTGCTGCTCTACGGTGCCGGGCTACGAATCGCCGAGGCGCTGGCCCTGAACGTGGGGGATATTCCCGCTGCCGACGACGCCCTGCGCGTGACCGGCAAGGGCAACAAGCAGCGGATTGTGCCACTGCTGCCCGCCGTGCGCGAAGCCATCGCCGCCTGGCTGAAGCGGCACCCGAACCCTGGCCGGGGCGAGCCGCTTTTCACCGGCATACGAGGCGGGCGGCTGAACGCTGGCGTTGCGCAGAAGAACCTGCGCAATTTCCGCCGCCTGAATGGCCTGCCTGAACACGCCACCCCACACGCATTGCGCCACAGCTTCGCCACCCATCTGCTGGCCGGTGGGGCGGATTTGCGGTCCATCCAGGAACTGCTCGGCCATGCCAGCCTCTCCACCACGCAGAGGTATACCGATGTCGAAACCACCCAGCTCATGGATATCTGGCGCAAGGCGCACCCCCGGGCATAGCAACAGCCCTGTTGTTTGGTGCATTGCGGAAGCTGAAATGTCATGCAAGAATAGCCTATGAACTCAATAGGAAATTCAGGGTTTCACCTCGCCTATGCGGTATCCGGTCTGCTGGTTGGGCTGCTGGTGGGCTTGACCGGCGTGGGCGGCGGCTCACTGATGACCCCTTTGCTGGTTCTGCTTTTCGGGTTTCCCCCTACCACCGCCGTCGGCACGGATCTGCTGTTCGCCGCGGTTACCAAATCCGTCGGCACCACCATCTATACTGCCGGCAAAACGGTGGATTGGGGCATCGTGCTCCGGCTGGCCGCAGGCTCTGTGCCCGCCACCATCGCCAGCCTTATCGCCATGGGTTATGCGGGCGCCGCCAGCCACATTATCACCAGCCTTACATCCGTGGTGCTTGGCATCTCTCTGCTGCTCAGCGCCATTTCACTGCTGTTCAAGCAGCAGATCCTGCAGTTCATCACCCGGCGCTATCCTGGGTTCGGCACAACCTCCTCCACACGCCTGACGATTCTCACCGGCGCGGTGCTGGGGGTGCTTGTTTGCCTCTCGTCCGTGGGGGCCGGGGCGCTGGGCACCATTGCGCTGATTATTCTGTATCCAAGTCTGCCGATGGTACGGATCGTGGGGTCGGACATTGCCCACGCCGTGCCGCTAACCCTGCTGGCCGGGGCGGGCCACTGGCTGCTGGGGACGATCGACTTCCCGCTGCTGGGCGCGCTGCTCATCGGCTCTGTTCCCGGCATCGTCGCCGGCAGCCTCGCCGCGCGGTTTGCACCTGATAGAGTGCTGAAAGCCTGCCTGGGCGTTATTCTCGCCCTTGTTGGCTTCAGGATGCTGATGAAATAAAA
>JAGWZS010000259.1 GCA_018971905.1 Rhodospirillales bacterium
ATTCATATGCCAAGCAATTCCGGCTTGCCGGTGATTCTTGGCGCGTGCGCAGGCATTTGGGGGTTCGCGATGATCTGGCGCATCTGGTGGCTGGCGGCCTTGGGGTTGCTGGGCATCGTGGCGATCGTGATCATCCGTTCTTTCGACAAAAATGCCGGGTACCATTTGCAGTCAGGCGAGATTGAGACGATGGAGCGTAATCTCGCCATCGGCTCGATCGTTTCGGAACAGCCAGACCGTTCCCACCATGCTACCCATGCGGAGGCGCATTAATGGCACACGACGCTGCACCCACCGCGAATACGCGCTTGTTCCGCCTTGGCTATGCGGGGCATAACCAGATCTCAGCCCGCACTTTGGGCTTCTGGCTCTATATGCTCTCGGACGCACTGTTGTTCACGGCTCTCTTTGCATCATATGCGGTGCTGGATACGCCGATGAACGCGGCCGGCGGGCCAATCGCCTCGCAGATCGTCAACCCTGTTGAAGGGTTCTGGCAGACGATCGCTATTCTGGGTTCCGTGACCGCCTACAGCCTTGCCACCGTTTCCATGAAAAATGGTAAGCGCGGTGGTACGGCTCTGGGGATTATCGCCGCCATTGTTTTGGCGGTGGTGTTTCTGGCCTTTGGGATTCACGACCTGAGCGCACTGGCCGCGCGGGGCGATGGCATGGACCGCTCCGGCTATCTCTCTGCCTATTTCGTGCTGATCCTCACGCACGCAATCCACATGGGTATCGGTATTCTGTGGATGCTGGTGATGCTTGTGCAGATACCGCGCTATGGCTTCAACGAGATGGTGGTAGCGCGAATGTTGAACCTGCGCATGTTCTGGCAATTCCAGGCAACGGTTTGGGTTTGCGTGTATATTTATGTTTACATGATTGGAGCCTGAAGATGGCCGGTTCTCATTCCAATCCCCTGGCGCACCCGGAAGTTCAGCAGGGCAGCGCACTGCGCTACATCGCCGGATTTATCAGCACCGTGGTGCTGATGGGCGCGGCGCTTATCGTAACCATGCGCCACGACCTGCCCTACCAATCCTTCGTGGAACTGGTGGGCGGGCTGGCTTTTCTGGCGCTGCTTTCGCAGGCGGCGTTGTTCTACGGGCTGGATATTTCACGTGCGCAGATTTGGAAGAGCGTTTCGCTTATCCTTACCGTGCCGCTGTTCATCATCACGGTTGGCCTTACGGTGTGGATGTTCCAGTCGCTCGACCAGCGCACCATGGTGATGCCAAGCAGCACTGCAGCAGCTTCGCAACCGACATTGCTGCAGTAGCCAAGTATTTTTCAATGATGCAGAGGCGGATTCAGACATCAGGCCGGATCGCTAACGCGATTCGAGCTGATGTCATCCCGCTCTAAAACGCCTCATCCTCCAGCGCCATCAGCGAAGCCTTGCCGGATTTGATGGTGAACAGCAGCGCGCCGGCCTGCGGCAGAATCCGCTCGGCATAAAACCGCGCCGTGGCGAGCTTGGCCTTGTAGAACTCATGGTCCGGGCCGGGTTGCATGGCCTTTTCCACCGCGATCTTGGCGGTACGCATCCACATGAAGCCCAAAGCCACCAGCCCGAACAGGCGCAGGTAATCGGTGGCCGCAGCTCCGGCTTCTTCGGCGTCCTTTAAGCCCTTTTCAGCGATGAAGCCGGTGGCGAGCTGCAACGCCCCAAAGGCGCGGGCGAAACCTTGCACCATTTTGCCGATTTGCGGATGGTTTTGCTCCGCCTCGATAAACGCCGCCACCGGGTGGAAGAAGCGGCGCAAGCTACGGCCCATATTTGCGGGCAGTTTGCGCCCCACCAAATCCAGTGCCTGAATACCGTTGGTGCCTTCATAGATCATGGCGATGCGCGAATCGCGCACCAACTGCTCCATCCCGTGGTCGCGAATATAGCCGTGGCCGCCATAGGTTTGCACGGCAAGGTTGGCGCTCTCAAAGCCAAGATCAGTGAACAGCGCTTTCACCACCGGGGTGAGCACGGCGATGAACTCCTCCGCCTCTTCTTTCTCCTTGGCGTCCTTGCTGCGTTCCGCCACATCCATAATGCCCGCAACCCAGATGCCCAGCGCCCGGCAACCCTCGTTATAAGCGCGCATGGTCATCAGGTTGCGGCGGATATCCGGATGCACGATGATCGGATCTGCCGGTTTCTCCGGGTATTTGGCACCCGCTAAAGAGCGCCCCTGCAGGCGGTCCTTGGCATAGGCAACGGCGCCTTGGTACGCGGCTTCGCCAATGCCCAAACCTTGCGTGCCAACCGAAAGGCGTTCGGAATTCATCATCACGAACATCGCCTGCATACCTTTATGGGCCTCGCCAACCAGCCAGCCCGTCGCGTCGTCGAAATTCAACTGGCAGGTGGCGGAGGCCCTGATGCCCATCTTGTGCTCGATGGCGGCACAGGAAACGCCATTGCGTTGGCCGGGCTTACCGTTTGCGTCCGGCAGGAATTTCGGCACCAGGAAGAGCGAGATGCCCTTGATGCCCGCCGGTGCGTCCGGCAGGCGGGCGAGCACGAGATGGATGATGTTCTCTGACAGATCATGCTCACCGGCGGAGATAAAGATTTTCGCGCCGGTGAGTTTGTAGCTGCCGTCGTCCTGCGGCACCGCCTTGGTGCG
>JAGWZS010000260.1 GCA_018971905.1 Rhodospirillales bacterium
TGCCGACATTCGAGCCTGTGCCTTGCAACATCAGGGTACGGGTCAAAATTCGACTCCCTTTTGCGCCTTGATGCCCTCTTTGAACGGATGCTTCACGGCGGCCATTTCCGTCACCAGATCAGCCGCCTCGATAAGGGCTGGTTTTGCGTTGCGGCCAGTGAGCACCACATGGGTCATGGCGGGTTTTTGGGTAAGGAGAAATTCCACCACCTCATCCACATCCAGATAATCATAGCGGAGCGCGATGTTGATTTCGTCCAGCAGCACCAGGCAGATGGTTTCATCGCGGATCAGCGCCTTGGCTTTTTCCCACCCGGCCTGGGCGGCGGCGATGTCGCGGGCTTTGTCCTGCGTCTCCCAGGTGAAGCCCTCGCCCATGGCGTAAAACTGGCAGAGATGCGGGAAATGGGTGGAAAGCAGGCGGCGCTCGCCTGTGTCCCACGCGCCTTTGATGAACTGCACCACGGCGCAAGGCATCTCGTGCGCGATGCAGCGCAGGACCATGCCGAATCCGGCGGAAGATTTGCCTTTGCCCGGGCCGGTGTGCACGATGATAAGCCCTTTTTCCTCAGTTTTGCCCGCCATCATTTTTTCCCGCGCGGCTTTGATGCGGGCCATTTTCTCGGCATGGAGGACGGCCTCTTCGGGGGGGATGGACATGCGGCTCTCCTTGACTCTGCCCCGCACATGCGGCCTTGTGCCGGGGCTAACCGTGCTGGTGCCTGGCTTATGTCAGGCCAAAAGGGAATGCGATAGGGGCAACCTGAATCGCAGCCGCCCCCGCGACCGTGACCGGAGAGGTTGCCCAATGCCACTGGCGATACGCCGGGAAGGCGGGCGCCGCAGGGCCTTACCGCCCTTATCCGCGAGCCGGGAGACCTGCCAGCACAAAGGTTTTGGACGAGCGGACGGGGTGTGCCGCTGCGGGTTCTTGGCGCGTGCTCCGCGTGCCCCCCGTTTCGCGCGCCCGATTGCGAATGAGGATCGGAATGGGCGCGACATTGCATGTTTGCATCACTTGCCGGGCTGGCCAGCCGCTGGTGGAGGGCGAGATTTGCGCCGGGGCCAGGGTGCATGAGGCGATCTCTGCCTTGCCCGTACCGGAAGGCGTGACCGTGCAGCCGGTGGAATGCCTTTCCGCCTGCAAAAACGGCGCTTCCATAGCACTCACCGGCTCTGGCCGCTGGTCTTATATTTACGGGCCGGTGACTGAGGACGATGCACGGGTGATTCTGGATGGTGCCGCCGCGTACGCGGCCACGCCGGATGGTATCGTGCCCTGGCGGGAGCGCCCGGTGCTGTTCCGCAAAAACGTCATTGCCCGCCTGCCAGCATTGGAGGTTTCATGACTGATCTTGCCAAAATCCCCGTCACCATCGTCACCGGCTTTCTGGGTGCCGGCAAAACCACGCTGATAAAGCATCTGCTCGCCAACCCTGGCGGCAAACGCCTGGCGGTGCTGGTGAATGAATTCGGCACCATGGGCGTGGATGGCGAGATTCTGCGCGGCTGCGCGGATGAGAACTGCCCGGAAGAGGCGATTCTGGAGCTGGCCAATGGCTGCATCTGCTGCACCGTGGCGGATGAGTTTATCCCCACCATGGAGCGCCTGCTGGCCCTGGAGAAAAAACCGGATCACATCCTCATCGAAACCTCTGGCCTCGCTTTGCCGAAACCGCTGTTGAAGGCGTTCGACTGGCCGGCCATCCGCTCCCGCGTGACCGTGGATGGCGTGGTGGCGATGGCGGATGCGGAAACTGTTTCCGCCGGGCGGTTCGCGCCGGAACAAGGGCGTGGCGGCAATGAGCATGACACCCCGCTCTCGGAAGTGTTCGGCGACCAGATGGCCTGCGCGGATTTGATTCTGCTGAGTAAGGCGGACCTCGCGGGCGAAAAAAAACTGGCCAAGGCGCGAGAAATCGTGGCAAAGGCCCTGCCGCGCCCGGTGCCGATGCTGCCCATTACCGATGGTGTGATCAACACGAAAATCCTGCTCGGGTTGGAAGCGGCGGCGGAGGATGATGTGGACGCGCGCCCCTCCCACCATGACGGCAAGGCGGCGCATGAGCATGATGATTTCTCGACCATTATAGTGGAGCTGCCGGAACTGGAAGATGCCACGCCATTGTTGGCCGCGCTGGAAACCTTGGGGCGTGAACAAAAGATTTTGCGCGTGAAAGGGCATGTGGCCATTGCAGGCAAGCCGATGCGCCTGCTGGTGCAGGCGGTGGGGCCGCGCGTGCGCAGCCAGTTCGACAAGCCTTGGGGCGGGCAGAAGCGTAGCTCGCGCCTGGTGGTGATTGCCGAACGGCATGATCTGAACGCCACAAAAATCCGGGCGGCGCTGGGCGGGTAAAATGCATATCGTTTTCCGCGAAAGCCATGGGCTGGAGGAAGCGGAGACCCCGCATGATCTCTGCCAGGACCCAGCGGAGATTGTGGTGCTGTCTTTCTCGGACAGCGATTTGAACGGCTTTGCTGCCGCATGGCAGGGGGCGAAGGCGCGGGGGATAAAACCTCCCAGCCTGCGGCTGGCGAATTTGGCGATGCTGCGGCACCCGGTTTCGGTGGATGTGTATATTGAGAAAACGCTGAGCGGAGCA
>JAGWZS010000261.1 GCA_018971905.1 Rhodospirillales bacterium
GCGTATGGATTTCCCGAGAGCCATGCGGCGAGTTTCGCCAAGCTGGTCTATGTCTCCGCCTGGCTCAAATGCCACCACCCGGCGGCCTTTGCGGCGGCACTCATCAACGCCCAGCCAATGGGATTCTACCCCCCGGCGCAGATTATCCGCGATGCGCGCGAGCACGGGGTGGATGTGTTGCCGGTGGATGTGAATGCCTCCGCCTGGGATTGTACATTGGAAGGCGGTGCGCTGCGGCTAGGCTTGCGGCTGGTGGATGGCTTCCAGCAAGGATGGGCGGAGAAGCTGGCCGGGCGGCATTTTACCAGCATCGAAGAGCTGGGCCTGCCCAAAGCCGCTTTGGAAGCTTTGGCCGCTTCCGAGGCGCTGGCCAGCCTGACCTCCGGCCGCCGCGACGCGCTCTGGCAGGTCGCAGTGCGTCAGACGGGTTCGACGCTCATCGCACCAAGCCCCACACCGCAAGCCGAACTGCCTTTAATGAGTGCCGGCGAAGAGGTGGTGGCGGATTATCGCGCCCTCGGCCTATCGCTGCGCGCCCACCCCTGCGCGCTGCTGCGCGACAAGCTGACGGCAGCCGGTGCCGTTACCTGCAGGCAAGCCACCCAGGCCCGGGATGGGACAAAACTCCGTCTGGGAGGGGTGGTAATCGTCCGCCAGCGCCCCGGCACGGCCAAGGGAACGGTGTTCATTACCATCGAGGATGAGACCGGCATCGCCAACCTCATTGTCTGGCCGTCGCTGGTGCAAAGCCTGCGGCAACAAATCCTCGGCGCCACGCTGCTCATCGCCGAGGGGCGGCTGCAACGCTCGGAGGAAGGTGTCACCCATATTACCGTCGCGCGTCTGGCTGACCGTTCCGGCTGGATCACCGGACTCGATGGCCCGGACGCCACCCAGCCCCCAAACCGGCGCCCCGGCCATCCGCGCCAGGAACGGATCGTTGGCAAAAGCCGTGATTTTCATTGATTGGCAAAGACCACATAGCCAAGAGGGGCCAAGCCCCTGATTGCGCACCCGCAAGGGGTGCGCTTTTTGGCGATCCGCCAAGCG
The DNA here is from genome assembly GCA_018971905.1 of Rhodospirillales bacterium. GTDB lineage: Bacteria > Pseudomonadota > Alphaproteobacteria > Acetobacterales > Acetobacteraceae > Acidocella. The sequence continues at coordinate 1,051 of JAGWZS010000261.1, forward strand.
GATCGCTATTTTGCCGGGCCTTCGCCCGTCCCCAACCGGCGTAGCTTGCGCTACCCGCTATTTTCCTCTGTCAGCGCCCCCGGCGCCAGATCCGCCTCCGTGACCCGCAGCCCGGTTTCCCGGGCCGCTCGCTCCTCAGGCACAGCCATTTCCCGCCGAGACTTGCCGTTTTCCTTACCATCCCTGCCCTTCCCATTCGTCGTGGCCTTCGCCTGCTTCTCCGCCTGCCGGGCGGCCTTCGGCCTCATCACGTTGATGGCGGCGGCATCGAGCGTGTTCTTGATGTGGGCGGCATAATGCTTCTCGATCATCTCGACCGAGGTGCGGCAGTTCTTGGCAATCTGATAAATATCGGCACCCTCCATCAGCCGCAGGCAGATATAGGTGTGCCGCAAACTGTAAGCCGTACGCGGCTTGCCATCCCGATCGGCTTTGAGCCTGGCTTTGGCCAATATCCGGTTGAATAGCTTCAACTGCCCGCCTTGCGGGAACACCTTGTCCGTCGGCTCCGGCAATTCCACCGGCAACGGCTCATTTGGATGCTTCTTGCTCCGGTTGCGCTTCTGCAGCCCCCGCGTCGGCTTCGGCCGGTTCAGCAGCCGCTCATAAGGCCGTACCGCCCCCGGCGTGCTCTTGCAGAATCCCACGCCGCGCTTGCCCCGCACCTCGATCTCCAGGATCGTCTGCCCGGTGGCATGGTCGGTTACGATCGACACATCCCGGTGCTCCAGATTGCCCGCCTCATCGGGCCGCAACCCGGTATTGCCCATGAACAGGATGTAGTCGTGCATCTGCTCGGCGTTCCACCGGTATTGCGGCTGGGGCGGATTGCGCGCCCAGTCCCGCGAAGCGGTATAAAGCTGCTTATATTCTTCAGGGCTGAACCAGGGCCGATGCACGATCTTGCCCTGCGTCTTATAAGGCGGCGACAGATCCGGCAGATAAGTCAGCCATCCATGGCGGATCGCCGCCTTCAGCACCAGGCGCAGCGTCACCACCTCATCATGCAATGTACTACGAGCCGGCGTCTTCGCGCCCGCCTTCGTCGCCGTCTCGATCCGATGCACCCGGTAATCCTGCACGGCCCCCGGCGTCACCTCCGACAGGCCCATTTTCCCGAAGAAGGGCAACAGATGCAAGCGCAGCCGGATCTGATGCCCTTGCACCCATTTGGGCGACCGCTCGCCCTCGGTGATCACCTCATATTCGCGGGTGAATTTCTCGGCCGCGTCGGCGACGGTCTTTTCCGTCACCAGCGTGCCAGCCGCCTGCTTGCCTTGCAGCGTGAGATACCAGTCCTCAGCTACCTTCTGCGCAATGGTGAGTTTTTCCTGTTTGGTGGTGGCCCGCCATTGCTTTCCGCCCACCGAGGCCGAGCACTGCCAGAAGCGGCTATTGCCGCGCCGGTAAAGCTGAAGCTTGCCACCCAACAAGGCGTGATGGTCGTCCATCGCACGCTCCCCAACGGGGCCGCGGATACGGGCACAATCTCGATCAAGGCGCCCGGC
>JAGWZS010000262.1 GCA_018971905.1 Rhodospirillales bacterium
TTTTTCATAGCCAGGAAGCGGTGCAGGAGGCTTTCAGGGCCGGAGAGTTGAACAGGGATGTGGTGGTGGTGGTGCGGTTCCAGGGTCCCAAGGCCAACGGCATGCCGGAACTGCACAAGCTGATGCCCCCGCTGGGCGTGTTGCAGGACAAGGGTTTTAAGGTTGCGCTCGTTACAGATGGCCGCCTTTCCGGTGCTTCCGGCAAGGTGCTTTCGGCCATTCATGTAACACCTGAGGCGCTGGCGGGCGGCTCACTCGCCAAGCTGAAAGACGGAGATGTGGTGCGGGTGGATGCTGTTGCTGGCACGCTGAAGGTACTGGCGCCTGCCTCGGACTGGGACGCCCGCCCCGATGCCCTGGCCGACCTTGCACCGAGCCATCATGGTACCGGACGGGAGCTGTTCTCGCCGTTCCGCCATCTCGTCAGCCGGGCTGATCTCGGCGCCAGCATCTTTGCTTATGAGGAGGACCCCGCATGATTCAGGACGGTTTGGAGCCCATCATGCGCCTTGCCCCGGTGATTCCGGTGGTGATCGTGGAAAGTGCAGAGGAAGCGGTACCGCTGGCGCGCGCGCTGGTGAAGGGCGGCTTGAAGGCCATTGAGATCACCTTGCGCACCGCGGCGGGGCTGGAGGCCATCCGCGCCGTGGCGGCGGAGGTGGAAGGGGCGGTGCCCGGAGTCGGCACCGTGCTTACCCCTAAGCATTATAAGCAGGCGGCCAAGGCGGGGGCAAAATTCGCCGTCTCACCCGGCGCCACGCCAAAATTGCTGGATGCGGCGGAGGATTCGGGGCTGGCGCCGCTGCCCGGCATTGCCACCGCGTCCGAGGCGATGGCGCTGATTGAACGCGGCTACCGTTTTGCCAAATTCTTCCCCGCCGAGGCAGCGGGCGGCGCGCCGTTCCTGGCCTCCATCGCCTCGCCCTTGCCGCAGCTGCAATTCTGCCCCACCGGCGGCATCACGCCCGAGATTGCGCTGCGTTACCTCAAGCTCCCCAACGTCATCTGCGTCGGAGGGTCGTGGATGGTGAAACAAGCCGCCATCGCCGCGAAGGATTGGGATGGCATCACCAAGCTTGCCGAACAGGCGGCGGCGCTAAAAGGCGCTTAAGCAGGCGTAAAGCTCAGCGCCAGCCCGTTCATGCAATAGCGCAGGCCGGTGGGCGGCGGGCCGTCGGGGAACACATGGCCCAGATGTCCGCCGCATTGGCTGCAATGCACTTCGGTGCGTTCCATGCCGAACGAATTATCCTCCTGCTCATCCACCGCGTGGGGCAGGGGCGCCCAAAAACTGGGCCAGCCGGTGCCGCTGTCGTATTTCGTGGCGGAAGAATAGAGTGGAAGGGCGCAGCCAGCGCAATGGAAGATACCCTGGCGATGCTCGTTCAATAAAGGCGAGGAGAACGGTGGCTCGGTGCCGGCTTGACGCAATATGTTATACTGCGCCGGGGTCAGCAGCTTACGCCATTGCGCCTCTGTATGCGTTACTTTGTACGCCGCGGCGCGCGCGCGGGCGCCCAAGGCCAGCGCGCTGGCGCACATAAGCAAAAAGCGGCGGTTCATGGTGCCTGGCCTTTCAGCACGGTCACGGGGACGCTGCGGTACAGGCCCGGAAACTGCGCCTGCAGGGCTTCCACCTTCGGGATGTCATTATACGCGATGTAGGGATAATCAGGATGCCGGACGAGAAAATCCTGATGGTAGGACTCGGCCTCGTAAAAGGGCATTGCCGCATCTACCTGGGTGACGATGGACGCAGGAAAGGAATGAGCGGCGCTGAGTTGCGCTATGTAACGCATGGCGATCTGTTTTTGCAGGGGCGTTTGCGCCCAGATCACGCTGCGGTACTGCGTGCCATCGTCGGGGCCCTGGTAATCCAGCTCCGTGGGGTCGGCGGTGACGGCGAAATAGATTTCTAGAAGCTGGCCGTAGGAGATGATTCGCGGGTTGAACGTGATCTTCACCGATTCCGCATGGCCGGTGGTGCCGGTGCTCACAGTTTCATACTGAGCAGTGGATGCGGCACCCCCGGTATAGCCAGCAACGGCTTGGGTTACGCCCTTCACATGCTCGTACACGCCCTGCACGCCCCAGAAACAGCCGCCGGAGAGAATGGCTGTTTCGCTCGTGGCGGTATCAGGCGGATTATAGGCGGGGGCCGGCACGGAAGAAGTTTGCGCGAGCCCGCTGAGCGGGGTGGCAAGAAACAGAATTTGAATGAGTAATTTGCGCATGGGACGCACCTTGAATTTGAAACCGGCCAGAGGCTGCGCCCCGGGGCTTTTTATGTCCAGGCATGGTTTTTATGCTTTAAGGGCAATAACTGGCTTTACGAATTTTCTGGTTGAAAACCAGAAATCGCGCTTAACTAAAAGAAAGACAAGGCGCCCGCCAAATGGGGCGCAAGAGTGGGAGAAAGACCATGAACGCTTCTATAAGTAACCCCCGTAATTTTGCCGCCTTGGTTGAAGCGCGTGGTTATCCCGGATCGGATCAGTATCCCCAGGCCACCCACCCGGAAGCCGCCACGGGAGCGGTTCGGATTGAGCA
>JAGWZS010000263.1 GCA_018971905.1 Rhodospirillales bacterium
GGGCGCATTCAGGAACTTGCCGCTGCCTGCGCCGCGGCCGGAATCAGGCGCCCGCTGCTGGTAACCGACCGCGGGCTTGCCACCCTGCCGATTACCGCCGCCACACTGGCGCTGATGGAGGCGGCGGGGCTTGGGCGGGCACTGTTCGCCGAGGTTGACCCCAATCCAAACGAGAAAAATCTTGAAGCTGGCATCAAGGTTTTTATCGCGGGCGGGCATGATGGGGTGATTGCCTTTGGCGGCGGTTCGGGGCTCGACCTTGGCAAGCTCATCGCGTTCCAGGCCCGCCAGACCCGGCCCATATGGGATTTTGAGGATATCGGCGATTGGTGGACGCGCGCGGATGCAGCCGCCATCGCGCCGATCATCGCCGTGCCAACCACCGCGGGAACGGGCTCTGAGGTGGGACGCGCGGGCGTGCTCACAAATTCTGTCACACATGAGAAGAAGATCATCTTCCACCCCAAAATTCTGCCTGTTGCCGTGATTGCGGATGCGGAACTTACCGTGGGCATGCCCAGAGCCATTACGGCCGGCACGGGCATGGATGCGTTCGCCCATTGCCTTGAAGCCTATTCCTCGCCGTTTTTTCATCCCATGTCGCAGGGTATCGCGCTTGAGGGGATGCGGCTGGTGAAGGAGTATCTGCCCCGCGCCTACGCCGATGGCAAAGACCTTGAAGCCCGCGCGCAGATGATGGCGGCGGCGATGATGGGTGCGGTGGCGTTCCAGAAGGGATTAGGTGCCATCCACGCCATCAGCCATCCCGTCGGCGCGCTCTACAACACCCACCATGGCACCACCAACGCGGTGGTGATGGTGCCGGTGCTGCGCTTCAACCGCCCGGCGATTGAAGAAAAAATCGAGGCGGCGGCGCGGTATTTGCGCATCGAGGGCGGGTTTGATGGGTTCTGCGCCTTTGTGTCCGCGCTGAATGCCAGGCTTGGCATTCCGGCCAATCTGCGGGCGTTGAGGGTTGCCTCTCCCGATATGGCGGCGCTGCTGGAAGGCGCGTTGAAAGACCCTTCCGCCGGCGGCAATCCGGTTACGCTCACACGCGAAAATCTGCCGCCGCTGCTGGAAGCCTGTGTGGGATAAGTGCCCGGTTAGAGCGCGATGACGTCAGGCCCAGGCGGCATGCCAGCAGCCCGGAAACAGGACTCAGGCGGGGGTTCCCGTGCGTTCAGCCGCGGGCAATACCCGCGCGGCGGCGGCCAGCAGATCTGTCTGAGACAGCAGGCCAACAACCCGCCCGGCTGAATCCTGGATGATTACGGCGTGTGTCAGCCCGTCGGTCAGCGGGGCGAGCTGACTGAAGGCTGGCGTGTCCGGGCTTGCGGTGAAGGCTGGCACCATCGCCGCGCCAACTCGTCCGCCGCTTTGCGCGATCTCCCGCAGCCCGATGGTGCCGAGCAGCAGCCCCGATGCGTCGATCACCGGCAGGATAAGGAGGTTATGTTCCAGCAGCAGGGCGCGGGCGGTTTCTGTGCTGTCTTCCGGCCCAATCCAGATCACATCGCGCGACATGATGTCAGCGCAGGTCAGATGGCCGTGGGTGCGCAGTAGTGCCTGCCGCTCAACGCGCTGGAGTAGCTGGTCTAGGTCGTTCCGGTTGATGTCAAACGCCTCGCCAAGTTCCGCCAGGGCCGCGTCCACATCTTCCACATGAAACCCGGCGCGAAGGATAGGCGCGGGGTCTTTCGTGCCGACCGGGCTTACGATCTTTGGTGGCACATGCGGGTAGGTGTGCCCGATGAGTCTATGAAATATCCAGCCGAACGTGACCAGCACAATGCAATTGAGCGCCACCGGCACCAGCGCAAAGGAGAAGCCCTGGGCAACCACGGCTGGCCCGCCAATAACGGCGGTGAGTGCAGCGGCGCCACCAGGGGGGTGCAGGCACCTGGTTAACGCCATGACGATGATGGCAAGCCCGACGGCGACGCCGGAGGCGACCATGATATCCGGCACCAGGCGGTAGACCAGAATGCCGCAAAAGCACGACAACGTGTTGCCGCCGATGATGGCCCACGGCTGCGCCATGGGGCTGGCGGGCACGGCGAACAGCAACACCGACGACGCCCCAAGCGGGGCCACGATGAGCGGCAGGAGCGGGTTTCCGCCGAACGTCATTTCGCCGATCAGCCCGGTCAGGCCGATGCCGATCAGCGCCCCCAGGCCGGCAACCAGCCGGTCGTTCAGGGTGGCGCCGGCCAGGATGGGTGAAAACAGCTTGAAACGGAAGTTTGCCATTATGGAGTGCGCCGCATGAGAAAAAACAGGCCGGTTGCTCTTGCCGCTTCAGGTTTCATTGTGGCTGGCCAGGAGTAGTGGAGGCAGAGGCAAGGTTGGTGTTGCCCCAACCGCCCCCGAGCGCATAGAACAAAGCAATCTGGCTTTGGCTGATGCCGGTTTGCGCGTTGGCCACGGCTATATCCGCCGCGGCAAGCTTCTGCTCGGCGCTGAGTTGCGCCAGCGCATCCACTCTGCCGCCTTCATGCAGCTCGGTTATGTTTT
>JAGWZS010000022.1 GCA_018971905.1 Rhodospirillales bacterium
CCGAATTGCCGGCGGCAGCCGTCACAACCTTTCCATGATGCCGCCCCGCCGCCTGCCCCGGCGGCAGCGTTTTTCCGGGCTCAGCTTCAACCGGATGCTGCCGAACCTGATGACGCTGCTGGGGCTGTGCATCGGGCTTTCCTCCATCCGGCTGGGAATGGACGGGCGCTTTGGCGCGGCGGTGCTGGCCATCGCGGTTTCCGGCGTGATTGACGGGCTGGACGGCCGCCTGGCGCGGCTGCTGAAAGCCACCTCGCGCTTCGGGGCGGAGTTTGACAGCCTGGCGGATTTTCTATGCTTCGGCGTGGCCCCGGCATTGCTGCTTTATATGTGGTCCTTGCAGCCTTGGGGGGCGATCGGGTTTTTGCCGCCGTTGATGTTTGCCTCCGCCATGGCGCTGCGGCTGGCGCGGTTCAACGCGGCGCTGGATTCCGCGCCCAAGGCGGCCTTCGCGTATAATTTCTTCACCGGCGTGCCCGCCCCGGCGGGGGCGGTGCTGGTGCTGTTTCCGTTGTTCGTGGGGCTGGAGGCAAGCCAGCATGACCAGTTCTGGCTGCAGGATCTGGTGAGCTATCCGCTGTTTACCGGCGCGTTCCTGGTGGTTACGGCGCTGCTCTGTGTTTCCACCCTGCCGGTCTGGAGCTTCAAGAATTTCAAGATTCCGACGGCGGGCATTCTGCCCTTGCTGCTGGGTGTGGTGGTGGGCGCGGCGCTGATCTTCGCGGACCCGTTCCTGGCCGGGGCGCTGGCGGGGTTCGCCTATATTGTCATGCTGCCATTCTCGCTGCGCAGCTACCGCAAGCTGGCCCGCGAGGCAGAAGGGCGGCGCATGGCGGCTGACGGTGAGGCAGAACAACCTCTGGGTTAATTTTCCGTTGAAATAAACAATTTGTAATTTTAATTAACTTCCCGCGCGCAGGCCGCGGGGGAAGTTTTATGTCCGGCACCACAATCACATCCAGCGGCACCTCGGCCCTGCTGCTTGCCGCGGCGGGGCCCGCGCCTGTTACCATCGCCACTGGGGTGAGTATCGTTCTTTCGGGCAGCGTGGCGGCGGATAACAGCCTTGCCAGCGCCGTTTATGGCGGGCCCGGCGGGGGCTGGAGCGTGCTGAACGAAGGCACACTGGGGGCCGGTGTTACGCTGGCCTCTGGCATGGCGGCGGGCACGGGGCTGGAGTTTGCCGGCGCGGGCAGCGCCACCAATGGGCTGGCCGGGGTGATCGAGGGCAACGCGGAAGGGCTGGCGCTGCTGGCCGGCGGCAATGTGGTTAACCGGGGCACCATTTCCGGCGGCATGGGCGCTGGCGGCACCGGGCTGGGGCGCATTGGCGTACAGCTTGGCGGCGCCACGCTGCAGAATAACGGGCTGGTGCAGGGCGGGGCTTACGGTGTGAGCCTGGGTGCGGCGGCCGGGGCGGCGAATAACGACATGATCACGGGTGGTGAGGCCGGGGCGGTGCTTGCCACTGGCGCCAGCCTGGCCAATGCAGCGGGGGCGGTGATAACCGGGGGTGCCGCGGGCGCGGTGCTGCGGGCCGGGGCCAGCCTGGCCAATGCAGGCAGCATTGAGGCAGCGGGGCACCAGGGCGTGCTGCTGGCGGGCGGGGCTTACCTGGCCAACCGGGGCAGCATCAGCGGGTTCGACGGGGTGTGGGGTGCATCTGGCACCGCCACGCTGATGAACGACGGCTGGATCAGCAGTGGCGGCTCGCTGGGCTTGCCGCTCACGTCCACCGGCTACAGCTTTTTCAGCGGCGCGGCGGTTGAGCTGACCAGTACCACAATCATCAACCAGGGCGTGATGCAGGGCAATAATGTGCCGCCGGATGCGCTGATGCAGGCGGGCTCGGCGGGCAGCGGGCTGGTGCTGGGGGCGGGCACGCTGATGAACCTGGGCACGCTGGCGGGCGGCGGCGGGGCCTATGCCACCCATGGCGGGCTGGGGCTGGCCGGGGCGGCGCAGCTTGCCGGGTATAATGCCGGGCGGATAGACGGCGGCAGCGGCACCTATGGCGGCGCGGGGGCCATGCTGTTTGGCGGCTCGCTGCTGAATGCCGGCAGCATTCTGGGGGCAATGGCGTTGTTTCCGGCGGGGATGGGGTGGTGCTGAACAATGGTGCCACGCTGGTGAACCAGGGCCAGATTACCGGCGGTATCGGCCCGCAATATCTTTGGAATGTGGGGCTGGGCGCGGGCGTGGCGCTTTATAACGGCGTGCTGGAAAATGCGGGGACACTCTCCGGCGGCGGGCAGCAGCTGATGGGGCTGTGGATGGGCGGCGGCCAGGCCGTGAATACCGGCACCATCATGGGCCATGCGGCGGTGGCGATGGAGGGTGGCGCACTGGAAAACAGCGCGCTGATTTCCGGCACCGCCATCGGGGTTGACCTGGCCGGGGGCAGCTTCCTGAATGCCGGCACGGTGGCGGGCAGCTATGCGGTGTACATGGCCAATGCCGGGGCCATGCTTGGCGTGGCGGCGGGGGGTGTGTTCCGGGGCAAGGTAGCGGACCTTGCGGGCGGGGCTACCTTGCAGCTCACCGGCGCCGCGCCCGGCACGCTGGACATGGGCACGAGCTTCTCCGGCTTTGGCGAGATTTCCTTCGCCGCGGGGGCGGACTGGGTGCTGGCGGGCGGCACGGCGCAACTGGCGGGCGGCGAGATTATTTCCGGTTTCGCGGGCAACGACACGCTGCTGCTGGAAGGTTTCACCGCCAGCAGTGAGAGTTTCACCTCCGGCGGCGGGCTGGTGCTGAGCGAGGGCAGCGCCAGCGTGACGCTGGATGTGCAGGCCAGCGCCCCGCTGTTGGTGAATGACGTGGTGGAGGGCACCCAGATCGTGATCTGCTACCGGCGCGGCACGATGATCCAGACCCTGCATGGCGAGCAGGATGTGGCGGCGCTGAACATTGGAGACATTCTGCCCACGCGCTTTGGCGGGCTGCGCCGGGTCAAATGGATCGGCCGGCAGAGCTTCAGCCCGGCGGCGGTAGCGGGCAACCGGGCGCGTATCCCGGTCTGCATCCACGCTGGCGCGCTGGGCAACGGCCTGCCGCACCGGGCGCTTTACGTGTCACCCGGGCATTCCATGCTGCTGGATGGCGTGCTGGTGCTGGCCGCAGCCCTGGTGAACGGCGTGACCATAACGCAGGAATATGATGGCGGGGTGGTTGAATATGTTCTGCCGGAGCTTGAGACCCACGATTGCCTGCTGGCCGAGGGCGCCTGGAGCGAAAGCTTCGCCGATGGCCCCGGCCTGCGCCGCCAGTTCCACAACCGCGCCGAGTTTCACGCACTTTTTAAAACCTACCGTGAGCCAGATGGCATTGCCCTTTGCGCCTCCCGGCCACTGGAAGGTGCGGCGTTGGAGGCAGCCTTGCGCCCGGTGCTGGCGGGGGCGGCGCCAGCACCAGGGGTGTTCAGGGGCTGTGTGGATGTGGCGGATGGCTGGCGCGTAGAGGGCTGGGCGCAGGACATGGCCTGGCCTGAGTTTCCGCAGCATCTGGAATTTTATGCCGGCCGCCGCAAGCTGGGCGAGGCGCTGGCCTGCCATTTCCGGGAGGATTTGGCCAAAGCGGGCATAGGCGCCGGGCGGGCGGCGTTCAGCTTTCTGGCCCCGCGCCGTTTCAGGCCGGAAAACCTGCTGGTTTGCCGCACGGGGGATGGCGCCCAGATTTACGCCGCCACCCGGTGCGCGGCCTGATCAGGTCTGCACATCGGTTTGCGGCCGGTCGATCCCCAGCGTTTTCTCGGTATGCCACACGCCGTCTTCGGTTTCGTACATGATCAGCCCTGTTTCACCGGGCACGCGCTGCTCATGCGCCACACGGCGGGCCGCCTTCAGCGCGGCCTCGTGGGTGGGGTAGGTTTCGGAGAAGCTGCCATTCAACGTGTAGGCAAAGCCGCCGTTATGCGGAACGATCTTATAATGCGCAGTGCTCATCTCGCCCTCCCGTGAAATGCCGTTGCTAATATAAGGCGCTCGGCGCGGCCTTGCCATGGCCACAGACGCGGCACGGATGCGAATACTGGTCATGATACGGCATCCTGGGCCGGGGCTGGCAGCGCGGCTTTGCCGCCCTCAATCACCACCGGGCGGAAGCCGCGTGGCGGCCTCTGCGGTTCACGCCGCGCGCGGGCGCGGGTACGCCAGGTGGCGGCGGCAAAGCCAAGCCCGGCGGCGCAGGCGGTTAAAAGCAGCAGCAAAACCAGCGGCGGCATAAAAGGCTCCTCAGCGGTAGAGGGCGGGGCCTTTGTGCAAAAACAAACCCCGCCGGAAGGATCGGGCGGGGTTGGCAGATTAGGCTTGAAACTTTGGTCTCAACCCGTCCGCACCCCCGCGCGCAGCCATACCTTGCCAATAATCATGGCAAGGGTGCTGCGCATATGGGCCTGGCGGATTTTCATAACGGCGCGACGCTACCCAGGAAAACATGTTTTGCCAACCACATATTCGCGCATGGCCCTTGTGTTGCGGGCGAATAGGCTTTTCTCTTCAGCACGGCGCAGTAAGGAGTGGTGATGGCAGGCAAGCGGGACAGAAAGCACGTTCTTGTGGTGGGCGCGTCGCGCGGGCTGGGGCTGGGGCTGACCAAAGAGTTTCTGCGCAGAGGCTACCACGTGACCGCCACCGTGCGCGCCGCCATTTCCGGCGCCGGGCTAGATGAATATTACGAACAGCTGACGCTGGACACGCTCGACATCAACAGCCCCAATCTGACCGAGGCATTTCTGGCGCGGATGAAAGGGCAGTTCTTCGACGCGGTGGTGCTGAACGCCGGCATTTACGGCCCGCAGGGCAAAAACCTGAGCGAGGTGACCACGCAAGAAGTTTCGCATGTGATGATGACCAATGCCATCAACCCCGTGCGCCTGGCGGAACGGCTGGCCCCCATGCTGCGGCCAGAAACCGGGGTGCTGGCCTTCATATCCTCAGCACTGGCCAGCCTGGAGCTGAACGCGGACGATGCCACCCCGCTTTACTGCGCCAGCAAGGCGGCGCTGAACCGTTTGAGCCGCGCCTTCGCCGCCACGCATGATTATCTGACCATTGTGAACCTGCACCCCGGCTGGGTGCGCACGGATATGGGCGGGCCAGACGCGCCGCTGGATGTGGAAACCAGCGCGCGCGGCATAGCCGACGTGCTGGAACAGCGCGCGGGCAGCGGCGGGCATGAATTTCTGGATTACCGGGGCAAGATCATTCCCTGGTAAGGCCGCCCGCGGTTGGTTTTGGCGCAAAACCTTGCTAGAGCGCCGCGATGGACCAGCCCCTGCAGCAGAGCGAAACCGCGACCGGCATTCCGCCGCGCCGCACCTTCGCGATCATCTCCCACCCGGACGCCGGTAAAACGACGCTGACCGAGAAGCTGCTGCTGTTCGGCGGCGCCATCCGCGAGGCGGGGATGGTGAAGGCGCGGCAGGATAGGCGCAACACGCGGTCGGACTGGATGAAGATCGAGCGCCAGCGCGGTATTTCCGTCACCTCCTCGGTGATGACCTTCGAGTTCGGCGGTGCGGTGTTCAATTTGCTGGACACACCAGGCCACGAGGATTTCTCTGAAGACACTTACCGCACGCTCACCGCCGTAGACTCCGCGGTGATGGTGATCGACGCCGCCAAGGGCATCGAGTTGCAGACCCGCAAGCTGTTCGAGGTCTGCCGGTTGCGGAATATTCCCATCACGACCTTCATCAACAAGATCGACCGCGAGAGCCAGAACCCGTTCGCGCTGCTGGACGAGATTGCCGACACGCTGCAACTGGATATCTGCCCGATGGTCTGGCCCATCGGCTCAGGCGGGCTGTTTAAGGGCTGCTACAATATGCGCAACGATCAGCTGGTTTCCGCCAAGAAGCCGGGCGAGGAGGTGGGCGAGCAGAATTTCGCCATTCCGGCTGACCAGCAGGCGCAGTTGGACGAGGATGTGGAGCTGATCCGCGCCGCCTACCCGGCGTTCGACCGGCAATCCTTCGAGGAAGGACATCTCACGCCGGTCTATTTCGGCTCGGCGTTGAAGGATTATTCCGTGCGCGAATTGCTGGAAGGGCTGGTGGCCAACGCGCCGCCACCGCAGCCCCGCGCCACAGACACGCGTGAGGTAGCACCTGAGGAAAAGCCGGTGACGGGCTTTGTGTTCAAGGTGCAGGCCAATATGGATCCTCAGCACCGCGACCGGATTGCCTTCACCCGCATCTGCTCCGGCAAATTCACGCGCGGCATGAAGCTGACCCATTCGCGGACGGCCAAGCCCATGGCCATCCAGGCGCCGATCTTCTTCTTCGCGCAGGACCGCTCCCTGGCCGAGGAAGCGTTTCCGGGGGATATTATAGGGATTCCCAACCATGGCACGCTGCGGGTGGGCGACACGCTGACCGAAGGCGAAAAACTCCGCTTCACCGGCATTCCGGATTTTGCGCCGGAAATTCTGCGCCGCGTGCGCCTCGCGGACCCGATGAAGGCCAAGCAGATGCGCAAGGCGCTGGAGGATCTGGCCGAGGAAGGTGTGACGCAGGTGTTCCGCCCGATGACCGGCGCGGACTGGATTGTGGGCGTGGTAGGCATGTTGCAGCTGGACGTACTCTCCAGCCGCATCGAGCAGGAATATAACGTGCCGATCGGCTTCGATCCCGCCCCGTTCGACACGGCGCGCTGGATATTCTCCGAGGATACGGCGCGCCTGAAATTCTTCATCGAGGTGAACAAGAGCGCGATGAGCGAGGACCGCGACGGCGCGCCGGTTTATCTGGTGCGCAATGGCTGGGAGCTGAACCGGATGAAGGAGAATTTCCCGGAGATCACTTTCTCGGCCACGCGTGAGCGTCAGTAATTGAACTGATAGCTTAAGCCCACGCTGCTGCTGTTCTGGCCGGTGCTGTCCGTGCCGGTGGAGCTTTGCAGCTTGAGGCCCTTGTAGAGGTTAATCTCCACATTGGCTGAGGTACCCTGGCCGCTGGCGGCCTGGCTGGCGCCCACATACACGCCCGGCGCAATATAACGCCCCGCCTGCACGGTGGGTGCGCCACTGGCGGAGCTGCCGAGGGAAAGCTGGTCCAGCCCCAGGGCGTTGCGCACGGAATCCAGCGGGTTCAGCCCCCCGCCAATGCCGGAGAGCTGCGCCAGCGCCGCCGCCAGCGAGGCCGCCTGGAACGGCGAGAGGTTGGCCGTGCTTTGAGCAAACAGCAATTGGGAGAGAACCTCATCCGACGGCAAGGGCGGCGAGCTGCTCAGGCTGATCTGCGGTTTGGCCGCCGTGCCGCCGATAATAAGTGAGGCGGTACCGTTATTGCTGGTGGTTGTGGTTGCCTCCAGATCCAGCGCCGGAATGAAGCCTCCGCCGTTGAACTCGATCTTGCCGGAGGTGAATTGCAACGTTTTTCCCGCCAGGGAGAAATTGCCGCGGATGAGGGTGAAACCGCCGGAGGGCTGGGGATGATCGGTGGTGCCGCCAATGCCGATATGCCCGCCAAGCTCGGCGAACAGCCCGTCGCCCCGGATGAAGATCTGGTTTTTGGCGTGCACGTCCAGCGCCAGTTTTATGGGCGGCAACGGCGGCGGCGCGCTTTTGGGCGGGACTGGCGGGGCGCTGGCATTATGGATCGGCAGATTGGCGACCGAGGGCGGCAGCGATTTAGGAATATTGATATTGGCCTTCAGCAGATCCACCCGCCCGGCCAGGGTGGCGCTGCTTTTAATATCGCCTTTCAGCGTCAGCGCGGCATTCAGCGTCTCGGTTATCAGGTCTGACGCGATGGGGGTGGCGTGGTCCGCGGTCAAGGCAAAATCCACCGGCATGGCGGGCGTGCCGAGATTGATGGTGCCGTGGCCTGAGATTGTGCCCTGGCCAGCCGTGGCCGAGAGGCTTTGCAGGGTGATGAGCTTGTTGGCCGCTGCCATATCAGCGTTGATGGCGATGAGGTTGAGGCCGGAGGCGATATTTTGCACCGAGCCACCGGCCAGTTGCAGCGTGCCCGTGGCGCTGGGGGCTTTTGGCGTGCCGCCCAGGCGCAGAGTGGTGGTGACAATCCCGCGCACGAGACTGCCATCCGCCGCCAGAACGGGGTCCAGCAATTTCAAATCCAGCCGCCCGGTCACGTCCAGGTTCATGGGGCTGGTCATCGCCATGGGGGCAGTGCCGTTGACGGTGAAATTCACATTCTGCCCGGCGTTCAAGCCCAAGTTCACGTCCACAGCCCGGGCTTTAAGGTTGGCTTTGGCGGTAATGTCAGCCGGCGGCAGGGATGCGGCGGGGCCGGATTCATCGCGCAGCTGCCGGGCGGTGAAGGTGATTTGCCCCGTGGGGGCCTTGGGCGTGCCGGCGAGCCGCATGGTGGTGGCAACAAGGCCGCTCAGCCTGGTATGCATCTGGGCCAGCAGCGGGTTCAGCATGGCCATGTTCAGCCGCCCTTCTATGGCCAGTTTCATCGCCCCCGCCATGGAAAGCGGGGCCAAGCCGCGCGCGGTTATGTTCACGTCCTGCCCGGCACTGGCGGCAAGGTTGATGTTGGCGCTCTGGCCTTGCAAATCCGCCGTGCCGGAGAGCTTTGCGGCGGGCAGCCCGGTGGTGGATTTGCTGATATAGCGCAGGCCGGTGGCGTTGAGCGTAACTCTTCCCTCTGGCGCTTTTGGCGTGCCGATGAGGCTGGCGGTGAGGTTCACAATACCCGCCGCGTCCAGCCTGGAAGAAAACAGCCTGGCGAGCGACAGGTCGAGATGTTTCACGGATGCCTGGGCGTTCAGCTCGGGCGATAGCGTGCCATCCAGCGCGATACTGGCGTTGGCCAGGGCAAGGTTGAGATGATGCACCACAATGGCGGGGTGGGTTTCAATCGCCGTGGGGCCGCGCAGCCGGGCGGCGAGGCCGTGCCAATCCGCGTTCAGTTTGGTGATGTGAGCACTTTTATTCTGCGCGTTCAGCACGCCGGCCAGGCTGAGCCGGGCGGGGTAAGACAGCAGCCGGGCAATGGTGGCGTCCGCCTGGATGGCCAGTGCGGCGAGCGGCCCCTGGGCAGTGATTGTGCCGTTGACGGCGCCGAGCGCAGGCGTGGCGACAAGATTTTTCGCGGCCACGTGCAGGGTTAGATCCTGGTTATCCTGATACGTGAAATCCGCATCCGCCGCGCCGCGCATATGGCCGCCGGTGAACATATCGAAATCCGACAGTGACCCAAGCGCGACATGGGCGGCACCGGTGGGCAGTTTGGCCCCGGCGGCGAGGTGAAGGTCCGCCTGAGCGGTGAGGGATTTCCATGCCGCCTGGAGTATTTTCACGCTGGCGGCCCCCTGGGCAGTGCGGGCAAAGGCGGCGTTAAGCGCCAGGGGTGCGCCCGCCAACAGGCCGGTGCCGGTGAGTGTGCCTTGCGGGGTTTGGGGCAGATGGGCAGCGTGCAGGATGATCCGGAACGGGCCGGTGGGAAGGTTGGGCGCGGAAAGCTGGCCGGTGACAACGGCATCCGCCGTGAAATCCCGCGGGGTGCCGGTAACGTGGCTTTGCACCTGCACCTTGCCGGCAAGCCGCGGCGAGAGGGCCGCCACGCTATCC
Source organism: Rhodospirillales bacterium (assembly GCA_018971905.1). Taxonomy (GTDB): domain Bacteria; phylum Pseudomonadota; class Alphaproteobacteria; order Acetobacterales; family Acetobacteraceae; genus Acidocella. Next base: position 9,544 of record JAGWZS010000022.1, read on the forward strand.
AGCGTTGCGGCCGTTGTCAGGTCCAAGCGGGTTTTATTCAGCACGCCATGACCGTTCAGGCTGAATTGCGGACCCTTCAACGCCAACTGGCCGATGGTGATTGTTTTGCCTTGCAGGCTGGCAAGCAAGGAAAGCGCCGTGCGCCCGGCGAGCAGCTTGTTCAGCCCCGCAGGCGCCTGGGTGAGGGCGACATGGCCCTGCAGGGAAAGGGTTGCGCCCTTTTTGCTGGCGGTTTGAACCACCAGCAGATGCAGCCGCGTGTCACCGCTCAAGGGTTGCCGCGCCAGCTTGCCAAATGGGGCAAGGGCGGGAATGGTGAGCACCACATCCGCGAAGGGGTTGGCGCGCGTCAGCCCCAGCGTGCCATTCATGGCCAGCCTCGCATTGCCCAGCGCCACATCGGCCTTCAGCGCGGCGTCAGCGCGGGGGCCGTTCAGGGCGATACCCATGCGCAAGGGCTGCTGCACCTGCGGCCCGGCGAAATGGCCCAGCAGCCCATTTGGCGGTTCCTGTACATGCAGGTGCATCGCCACGGTTTGCGGGTTGAGCGTGGCGTTGAGGATATAGGACGCGGCGCCGTGCGGCGTGGTGGCGCGCAGCGCGATCTCACCATGCCGGAGATCACGCAGATGCGTATGGCCGGTGACATGCAGCGCGATGGCCTCACCCGCCAGCGCCGGCGCGATGCGCAGCGTGCCGATGTCCAGCCTATCCAGATTCACACGGATATTGGGCAGGCTGAACCTGCTGCCACCATGCTTTTTGGCGGGCGGGTAGGCGGGGGCGCGCGCCACGCTGAGGCTTTGCGCGGTGAGCGCCTGAACGGAAAGATTGCCGTGCAGCAGCGCCAGGGGCGACCATTGCAGCGCCAGCTCTTGCCCGCTCAGCCACACGCCTTTCGTATCCACCAACTGGAGGCTGGGGATTGTGATGTCTGCCGGGAAATGCCCGGCCAGCCCGCCAAGATGCACGTAGGACTTGCCGAGCTTATTGATCTCGCCAACCGCGAACTGCCGCCCCGCCTGGCTGTTGAGCACGGCGAACATGCCGAACACCGCCAACACCAGCAGAAGGGCGAGGGACAGAAGCCCGATGAGAATGCGGTTGAGCCAGCGCATGGGGGTTAGAACGCCTCCCCAAGCCCGAGGTAAAGCGCGAAGCCGCCGCTGCCGGGCGTGCGCTTTACCGGAAAGGCGATATCCGCGCGGATGGGACCAATGGAGGTGTAATAGCGCGCGCCGAGCCCATAGCCGACGTTGACCCTGCCCTTAAACGGCGCGGAGCCCGCATTCACCTGCCCGGCATCGATAAACGGCACAATGCCGATGGTTTTGGTGATATGCTGGCGGAATTCAAATTCCACGGCGTCCATCGCCAGCCCGCCTTCGGGTTTGTCGTCAGGGAAGAGCGGGCCGATGGTCTGATAGGCATAGCCGCGCACCGTGCCGGAGCCGCCCGCGTAAAACCGTTGGTCCGGCGGCACGCCGAACTGGCTGGCGCCCTGGATGCTGCCCACCACCCCATGCACCGCGATCACGCCCCAGGCTTTGCGCTCAACGGGAAAATAGACCGAGCCGGTGCCGAGAAGGATAACAAAGGGACTGTGTTTGGAACTGACCACCGGGTAGGTGGGGGTGATGGTGAGCGCCAGGCTGTGGCCGCGTGTGGGCTCCAGCAGGGAGTTAGTGGTGTTCCAGGCAAAACTGACGGGGAATTGCGCCAGCACATAGGTGCGGATGATGCCTTCCTGTTTCACACGCTCACTGATGAAGCTGGGGCCGTAGGTGATGGTGGTGGTTGGGGTGATGGGGCGCGAGAGCGACGCGCCGAGCAGAATGCCCGTGCGGTCATACGCGATGAGGGATTGCTTCAGCCCCTCGGCCGAGAGGGTGAGCGTTTGCCCGCGGGCATAATCATCCGGCTTGGTAAACACGCCCTTTATGTCATAGCCCGGCGCGGTGGTGCCGGTGCCGCCCAGCCCGTTCGCGGCAACCGAGAGGGTGAGTGTTTCGGCATGGCGGAAAACATTCCGGTCTTCCCAGCTGGTGCCGATGGTAAAGCCGGTATCCGTGGCGTAGGCGCCAGAAAGCGAAACAGCGTGGCGCTTCTGCTCAACCACATGGAACACAACCGGCACCTGCCCGTTTATGGCCGTTGTGGCGGGCACGGGGGCTACGGAAGAGAACACGCCGAGCCCCAGCAGGGACTCCCGCGCGGCCTGCAATGAAGTGTCTGAATAACGCTGACCAGGGCGCAGGGCGATATGGCGGCGCAGGAAGTCAGGATCTGTGCGGGTGAGTCCGGAGAAGGTGATGGGGCCGATGTCCACCCGCGGGCCCGGGGTGACGGTGTAGGAAACATCCAGCGTGTGGCTGGGCAGGCTGGCCACCGCATAAGGCGGGGTTACAGTTGCGAAGCCATAGCCCGCATTACGCAAATCTGCCGTAAGCTTGGCGCTCGCGGCCAGAATTGGCGCAGCATTGGCCACCTGCCCGGCGCGGATGCCAGGGCGCGCCTGAAAGCCCGGCGGCAGGCCGGTGATGCTCACCTGGCCAAGCCTGAACAGCGGCCCCTTTTGGGTTGTTACCCTCACCTTGGCCGGGGTGGCGGTGGGAAGCTGGTTTAAATGCTCCAGCAAAGCTGGGTCGTTCAGCGCCATGCCATCTATGGTGATGGTGGCTTTGCCAGCATCATACCCCAGCGAATGCAGCACGGTCACGAACTGGGTTTCGTCTGCCCTGGCCCGGCCAATGAGCGCGAACGGGGCTGGCGGCAACCTGGTGCGCAGGGAGAGAAGGCTGGAGGTTTGTTTTATCAGCCCGTCCAGCTGCTCGCTGCCTGATGGGGCGAAATTCACATCATATTTCACCGGGTCTGCGCCTTGCGCGGCGGTGCCGCAAAGGGCGAGGCAAAGGCACAGAAGAGATCTAATCCATCGGCGCATGACCCAGATGTGGCAGGGTTTTGCACAAGATTCCACCCCAGCCCGGACTTAACCGCCTGTAAGCTTGTTAATGTTTTAATCGCATCCGCCGGCAGGGGGTGGAGTACGAAACATGCATCTTACAAACAACAGAACGGGCTTCAACATAAATAATACCCTGTTGCTGCCGTATGCCCAAAAGCCAAGCACACCATGAAGGGGCAGGAATATTTTCTGGCGCGGCAGCCGATTTTGAATGAGCGGCAAACGCTGGTTGCCTACGAACTTCTGTTTCGAAGCAGTACTGAAAACCACGCGGTGATTGCTGATGACATGTCCGCCAGCATGGCGGTGATTCAACATGCGTTTCTGACCCTTGGCGTGGATACGGCGCTGAACGGTAAACCCGCCTTCATCAATATCTCCGAGGATTTGCTGCTGAGCGACCTGCTGGAGATTCTTCCCGCCGATAAGGTGGTGCTGGAATTATTGGAAACAGTGCCCCGAACCGAAGCGGTGATTAACCGCTGCATGGCCTTGCGGGAGGCAGGGTTTCGCTTTGCCATCGACGATGTGATGGAGGATGACGAGGCGCTGCACAAAATTCTGCCCGTGGTGGATATTGTGAAGGTGGATATGCTTGGCGTGAACATGGACAATCTGTTTTCCATCGCGCAGCGTGTCCGCG
>JAGWZS010000264.1 GCA_018971905.1 Rhodospirillales bacterium
GTGGATCTCGCCGCCGCACTGCCCGGCCTGGTGCCGGAGGATTTTGCCGCGCATTGGCAGCGCACGCTGGAATTCCTCACTATCGTTACACATGCCTGGCCGAGCATCCTTGAATCCGAAGGCGTGATGAACCCGGCTAAGCGCTTGGCGGCGCTGATCGACGCGCAGGCGAAAGCCTGGGGTGAAAACCCGCCGCCGGGGCCGGTATGGATGGTGGCGGCCGAAGGCACGCCCGCCATTGCCCGCATGGCGGAGATGGTGGCGGGGCTGCTGCAGGGCCGGTTAATTCTGCCCGGCTTCGACCCGCATCTGCCCGCAGATGCCTGGGCGGGCGTTGAGGATTCTCACGCCCAGGGCGGCATTGCCCGGCTGCTGTCGGATATCGGCGCGCGGGTGGAGGAGGTGGAGTTGCTGGCAGCCCCGCCCGGTGCGGTGCCCGAGGGGCGCAGCCGTCTATTCTCCCGCGCCTTGCTGCCCGCCGAGGCGCTATCGCAATGGCAGAAACCGGCGCCGTTGAATCTGGATGGCCTATCGCGGCTGGAAACCGGAGATGAGGCGCAGAACGCCTTGGCTATCGCGATGATTCTACGGCAGGCGCTGCAAACGCCGGGGCAGAGTGCGGCGCTCATCACCCCGGACCGCGCCTTGGCGGCCCGCGTGGGGGCGGCGCTGAAGCGCTTTGGCATTACGGCGGATGACAGCGCGGGCGAGCCGTTGGCCGCCACCCCGCCAGCGGTGTTTCTGCGCCTGCTGGCCCGCGCGGCGCGGGAGGATTACGCGCCCCTGCCGCTGCTTGCGCTGCTGAAACATCCGCTGGCAACAGGGGGTATGAATCCACAAGATTTTCGGGATATGGCGCGGCGGCTGGAGAAGCACGCCTTGCGTGGCCCGCGCCCGCCGCCAGGGCTGGAGGGTTTGCGCTTCCGCTTGAAGGACGAGCATCAGGCGGAGAAAGATTTTCTGACGCGGCTGGAGCGTGGTCTTGCTCCCCTGGCTTTGGCCGAGGCGGTAACGCCCGTGGCAGCGCTAACGGCGTTGATCGAGGCTGGAGAGGCGCTTGCCGCCACGCCGGAGGAGCCCGGCCCGGCGCGGTTATGGCTGGGCGAGGCAGGCAATGCGCTCTCCACACTGCTGGCGGAAAGCCTCACGGCGCTGGCGGATATGCCGGATATATCCGCCGCCGATTTGCCGGAGATGCTGGATGCGCTGATGAGCGGCCAGGTGGTGCGCCGCCCGCGCGCGAAGGATGGGCACCCGCGCATCGCCATCTGGGGCATTCAGGAGGCGGCGTTGCAAAGCGTGGATGTGGCGGTGCTGGGCGGGCTGGTGGAGGGTGTGTGGCCATCGCCGGAGGAACCCGGCCCGTGGCTTTCCCGCCCGATGCGTAAACAGGCCGGGCTTCCCAGCGCGGAATTGAAAATCGGCCAGGCGGCGCATGGGTTTTTCTCACTTGCCAGCGCCTGCAAGCAGGTGATTCTGGCAGCACCCAAACGGCGCGAGCGCGCCCCCGCCGTGCCCGCCCGCTGGCTCACGCGCCTTGCCGCCATGCTGGCGGGGCAGAAGGATGAACTGCCCGCGCACGAGGCCGGGCTGTGGGCGGGGCAGCTAGATCAACCGGAACGGCGTATTCAGCGCCCACGTCCGCGCCCCACCCCACCCGCTGAAAACCGCCCCCGCGTGTATTCGATTTCAGACATCGCAACGCTGATGTCTGACCCTTATGCAATTTATGCCAGGAAAGTTCTGCGGCTTTTCCCGCTTGACCCGTTAGACGATGAGAGCGACGCGAGCCAGTTTGGCGATGTGGTGCATGCGGGGCTGGCGAAATTTTTTGTTGAGAGCGATGTGATGGCGCTGGATGCGCCGGCGCGGCTACGCCATGCGCTGGAGGTGGCGATGCGGGAGTCTCGCCCGCGTGCGGCCCTGGCGCAATGGTGGATGGCGAGGTTGGAGCGCATCGCGGATTGGCTGGTGGAGGCCGAGCGCGCCCGGATTGCGGAACATGGCAGGCCGGAAGCGCGGGCTTTGGAACAGGCGGGCGAATGGCAACTTGCCGGTGATTTTCTGCTGAAGGGCCGGGCGGACCGTATTGAGCGCGACGCGGATGGAGGCGTGCGGATTATCGACTACAAAACCGGCAAGCCGCCCGAGGAGAAAAAAGTGAAGGCGGGCACCGCACCGCAATTACCGCTTGAGGCGGTGATGGCGGAGCTTGGCGCCTTTGGCGAGGCGTTTGCCTTTCCAGTAAAGGAACTGATCTATGTTGCCCTTTCCGGCCGGGCTGCGTCGGGCGCTGAGAAAAAGATATTGGAGAAGCCTGGAGAATTGCGCGATGTGATTGAACAGGCGGCCGGCGTTGGCAGCCTGCTTGAGAAATTCGCTGATGCGTCGCAGCCGTTTCTTGCGGCACCTCATCCCGGGCGGGTGAATCGGTTCGATGACTACGCCGGCATTTCGCGCCGCGCCGAATGGGGCGAGGAGGGTGAAGATGTCAGC
>JAGWZS010000265.1 GCA_018971905.1 Rhodospirillales bacterium
GCTGAACCACACCTACATCCACGCCGCCGCCAACCAGGAAATGGCGCGCCGCGTGCTGGCCAATGCCAAGATGCGCCGCCCCGGCGTGTGCGGCGCCACCGAAACCCTGCTGATCGACGCCGCCATCGCCACCGCCCTGCTGCCAGTTCTAGTGCAAGACCTCGCCGCCCTGGGTTGCGCCTTCAAGGCGGATGAGCGGGCGCGCGGCATCTGCTCGGCGCTGCCTGCCGCCACCCCGGCCGATTTTCATACGGAATGGCAGGATGCGGTGCTGAACATCGCGGTGGTGGATGGCCCCGCCGCCGCGCTGGCGCATGTTTTAGCCCATGGCAGCGAGCATACCGAGGCGATCATCACCGAGGATGAACAGGTGGCGGAAGCCTATCTCGCCGCCTGCCCGGCAGCGGTCACGCTATGGAACGCCTCCACCCAGTTCTGCGATGGCGGGGAGTTCGGCTTCGGCGCGGAAATCGGCATTGCCACCGGGCATATCCACGCGCGCGGGCCGATCGGCCCGGAACAGCTCACCACCTTCCGCTATGTGGTGCGCGGCACCGGCCAGGTGCGCCCCTGACAGCACCCCGCTTTGGCCATCGCCACCGGCTGAAAATCGGGCTGCTCGGCGGCTCGTTCAATCCGGCGCATGAAGGGCATTTGCATGTGGCGCGGCAGGCCGTCCGGCATCTGGGGCTGGACCAGCTCTGGCTGATGGTCTCGCCCGGCAACCCGCTAAAGCCCGCCGCGGGCATGGGCACACCGGCCGAACGCCTGGCCAGCGCCCGGCGGATTGCGGATGGGCGCAGGATCATCGCCACCGATATCGAGTCGCGGCTTGGCACGCGCTACACGCGCGACACCCTGCGCGCATTGAAGCGCCGCTTTCCGGGGGTGTGGTTCGTCTGGCTGATGGGGGCGGATAATTTGATTCAGCTGCCGCGCTGGGGCCACTGGCGGGAGATTATGCGTGCCATGCCCATGCTGGTGGTGCCCCGCCCTGGGGCAACACGCCAAGCCCTGGCGGGGCAGGCGGCAAAATGCCACCAGAAATATCGCCTTCCGGCGCGCGCTGGGCTATGTCTGCCCACGAGACCGGCGCCAGCCTGGATTCTTCTGCCCGTGCGGGAGAATGCGGCTTCAGCCACCGAATTGCGCCGCAGGATTTTAGAAGGAACAAGGCCATAACGCGCACGCCCACCCGCACCCCGGCCAGCCGGGGCGCCAAGCCCGCCGCCCCCCGCAAACGCGCCACTAAACCGGCAACGGAAACCGTTGCCGCCATGCCCGGCACGCCGCGCAAAAAAGCCGCCATCGCCGGGCCGAAGAAACGCGCCGCGCCCAAGCCGCCGCCGGAATTTCTGGACCGGCTGCAGGCGGTGATTATCTCCACCCTGGAGGACGATAAGGCTGAGGATATCGTGACGCTCGACCTTGCCGGGCGCGCCAGCTTCGCCGACCGCATGGTTATCGCCACCGGCCTCGCGGACCGGCAGATTGCCGCGATGGCCACGCATCTGCACGAAAAGCTGCACGAGGCAGGGTTCCGAAAGCCGCTCACCGAGGGCGCCACCGGCACCGATTGGGTGCTGATCGACGCGGGTGACATCATCGTGCATCTGTTCAAGCCGGAAGCGCGCACGCTCTACGGGCTTGAGAAAATGTGGAGCGCCGAGCTGGACGAGGCGGAAGGCGGGGCTTGAGGCTGCTTGCCATTGGCAAGGCGCCGGCCAAGGCGCCCGAGATGGAGCTGTTCAGCCGCTATGCCAGGCGCATCCGCCCGGCCCTGGCGCTGCTGGAGTTCACGGATGGCCAGGGCAGCGCGGTGGAGATAAAGCGCCGCGAGGGCGAGGCGATTCTGGCGGCGCTGAAGCCGGATGAATTTCTCGTCGCGCTGGATATGGACGGTGCCGCACCGGATTCGCCGGGGCTGGCCAAACTGCTGGCCGGATGGCTGGAGCGCAGCCGCAAGCTGGCCTTCGTGATCGGCGGGGCGGAAGGGCTGGACGCGCCGGTGCTGGCCCGCGCGGGGGCCAAACTCTCGCTGGGCACGCTCACCTGGCCGCATATGCTGGTGCGTCCCATGCTGGCGGAGCAAATCTACCGGGCGCAATCCATTCTGGCCGGGCACCCCTACCACCGGGCAGGGCGGCCTTGACGTGCCAGCCATGGCCAAAGCCTTCCGCTACGCTTAAAAACCCCGGCAGTCAGGCTACTCTCTAAGGACCAAGATGCCCAAGAAACCCGTGATGCTGGTGATTCTCGACGGTTTCGGCTGGCGTGAGCAGACCCAGGACAACGCCGTGGCATTGGCGCGCAAGCCGAATTTCGACAGGCTGTGGGCAACGTGCCCGCATGCGTTTCTGCGCACTTCGGGCCGCGTGGTGGGCCTGCCCGCGGGGCAAATGGGCAATTCCGAGGTCGGGCATCTGAATATCGGCGCGGGGCGGGTGGTGATTCAGGATTTGCCGCGAATCGACGCCGCCATCGCGGATGGATCG
>JAGWZS010000023.1 GCA_018971905.1 Rhodospirillales bacterium
CGGTTGAGCGTGTGCGCGGCATCGAAGATGAATTGCTTGCTGAGCTCGTACATCAGCGAATCCCTAAGAATTTATGCGTCTGCAGGCAGAGCCGCCAGCGCGGGTTGGCCAGGCAGTAGGCCACCGCCGCCTGCGTGTTGGCGGTCTGGTCTGGCCCGTCCATCGGTTGCAGCAGAAAATGCCGGAAGGCAAGATGCTCAAACCTTGCCGGTTCTGCGCCCGCCTGCGGAAAAACCAGTTTCAACTCATCGCCTTTATCTACCACCAGCGCCGCTCCGGCCTTGGGGCTGACGCATAACCAGTCGACCTCTTCTGGCGGCGCGATGGTGCCGTTGGTTTCCACGGCAATCTCGAACCCGGCCTTGTGCAAGGCCGCCACCAGCGCAGCATCCACCTGCAAAAGCGGCTCACCGCCGGTCAGTACCACCAGCCTGTTGCCCGCTACGCCGCCCCAGGCTGCATCCACCGCACGGGCTAAATCCGCCGCCGCGGCAAACCGCCCGCCACCGGTGCCGTCCATGCCCACAAAATCCGTATCGCAGAACTGGCAGATGGCGGTTTCGCGGTCTTCCTCCCGCCCGGACCAGAGGTTGCATCCGGCAAAGCGGCAGAATACCGCCGCGCGGCCGGCATTCCGGCCCTCGCCCTGGAGGGTGTAGAAAATTTCCTTAACGCTGTATGCCATGGCTGAGGGGGCGGATTATAGGCCGCGCCTTGTTCTGGCAATGGCGGCAGCGCCACGGCTGGCCCGCGTTCAGGCTTGGTCCAGCGCCAGCTCGTCGCAATGCGCCTGCATCAATGCGTCGATTTGCGCCTGTGTGTCCGGTTCGCTTGGCGTGGCGGCGGGCGGGAGGGGAGTCGTGCCGATTCCGGCGAAGGAACTGGCAAAGACACGCATCACATGCGCCACACCTGCATCCGTGATGCTGCGCTTATCTGGCGCGAAGTAGCTGCCCGCATCGAAGGCGCGGCTCATGATGATTTCATAGGAAGGAAAATAGGCGACATCCGGCAAGCTTTGCGCCACCATCTCCGCCGCCACGCGCAGCGCGGATTTTGAATAGAACGTTGCCGCCGCCACGTGCGTTTCAGCCCGCGCCGTGGCCACCAACGGCACGGGTGAAACGGTGAGGACGACCCTGGCTTTGGGATTACGCGCGCGCAGAAAGGCGATGCAAGCGGCAAGATCCGCCGCGACCTCCTGAGCGGTGAAATTATGAAAGCAATGGCGGGCCGGGTTGAACACGCCGCCCGCCGTGCCGGGGCAGATGGTAAAGGCCGCGCCATCCTTGCGGCTGAGCCAAGCCTCGGTGAGGCCCAGTGTGAACACCAGCACGTCCAGTTCCTCCACCAAGCGCCGTACGGCGGTGAAATGCCGGGTACGGTCCAGCGTGAATTCCCGGCGGGAGGTGAAGCCGCCGGGCTGGATTTGCGGCCGGAATGGGTCGATGCACGTGCCATCCTGCTCCCAACAATCCTCTGCGGGGTGGAATTCGCCATAGGCGCGGCGCAACAGCTGCAAAAGCTGCCGGGCGGTATAGATATTGCCGTAGCGCGCTGAAAATTGTCCATAACCGAAGGCCAGCGAATCCTCCGGCCTGAAAAGCGGGTGCGCGGGCTCGGCGATAAAATGAGTGAAGCCTATAACCTCCAGCATGCCGCCAATATGCTGGGCAAAGCAGCTTCCCGCCGTGACCACCTTGTCCTGTGGGGCGATGCAGAAAGGGGTTGCAATCGCGGGGTCCAGCGCTTCGGCCGGGATGCCGGACATCGCGCGGCGCCAGAATGCATGGTCGGGTTGGTTTTTGTAAGGGTGAGTCATGCCAACGCCTGCAACTGCGCCAGTACATGCCGGCCATAGATATGGTTGCCGTGGGTGGGGTCTGGGTTCCAGGCCGGCTGAACCATCATGCCTTGCTCATCCTGCATTTCCGGCGGTGCGGCCAGAAATTCCACGCCCAGCCGGGCGCAGCTCCCCTGGTAGAGCGCCGCGTGCAACCGCCAGAGTTTGTAGCGCAATAGAGCCGGGGAAACGCCTCGTTCCGCGATCAGATCCTTGAACACGCCCGGATGCGCCTCGATATGCGCGGCGGCGGGGATGGGCGGCGGGGATTCGACGTGCACGAACCGCCCTGGCACAGCGGCACGGCAGGCCGCCAGAACCTCCAGATGTGGCGCGATCCGCCGCGCCAGTTCCGCCCGCAACAGCCCGGCGGGTAGCAACTCGGCGGTTTCATCCACGGGCAGGCCGGGCGCCTCGGGCAAAACGAAATCGAAACGGCGCGGATGGTTGAGCATCCCGATCATCGAATGGTCATTGCCGCCCAGCAGCGACACATGCAGCGCGGCCTTGCCAAGTTGTTCCAGAATGGCCGGGTGGAGCTGCCTTTCATGCAAAGCGGGCTGGTATTGCGGCTCGTTCAGCAACAGAAACACGGCATCCGGCCCGCCGCCTTGTTGATGCCAAGCTTGGCGCAACGCGCCGATATGGCTGTGCCCGATGCAAAGGAAAGTGGCCATGCGGCGGTTTTAGCGCATGGGATCGGTGTGGCCAGCCCCGAAACAAAAACGGCGCGATCTTGCCCGGTAAAAAAGCGCGATTCAAAAGATAAGGCCGCCCGCACAGCGGACGGCCCCATCTTCATCGCGCTCTAGGCTTCGGACCCATAAATTTCTTTAAGCGGCTCGGTTGTTTGTGATTCACAGTCTTTCATTGGAGGGATATGTGATGTCGCATCTATTTTGGCTGAATGAAGCTCAATTTAGCCTGTTATACCAGTCGCCCTGGTTTTTGACTCGCGTGGGATTCTCAAGCGGCCTTTTGTGTGATTCGGTTCTTTCTGTCGATTCGACGGAAGGGCATGTGTCATGGCGAAGGCTGTTGTGATCACGCATTTGGAGCATTCTGCTGCGGATTTGCGGCGGTTGGCATCGCGTGAGCGTGATGGCGAGGTCGTTCGGCGGCTTTTGGCGATTGCCTTGAGCCTTGAGGGGTTTTCGCGGACGGATGCGGCGCGGCAGGCTGGGATGGAGAGGCAGACCCTGCGTGATTGGGTGCATCGCTACAATGAAGCTGGCGTTGCAGGACTGCGCTCGAAGGTGGCTCCTGGCCCGGAGCCGAAGTTGACGGCGGTGCAGATGGCGGAATTGCGGGCACTGGTTGTGGCTGGTCCCGACCCGGAGACGGACAATATCGTTCGGTGGCGCTGTACGGATTTGCGTGACCAGGTTGCGCGGCGCTTTTCGGTTGAGGTGCATGAGCGCACGATCGGCAAATGGCTACGCCAATTGGGTCTGACACGGTTGCAGCCACGGCCTCACCATCCCAAAAAAGATGCTGAGGTGCAGGCGGCTTTTAAAAAAACTTCGTTGACCTGATCGCGGCAGCTTTGCCGGAGACGGCGGCCGGCAAGGAGCTGGAAATCTGGTTCCAGGATGAAGCTAGAGTCGGCCAGAAGGGCTCTATCGAGTATGTCTGGGCGCCAATTGGCTCACGGCCGGCGATGGTGCGCGATAACCGACACGACTCCGTTCACATCTTTGGGGCGATATGCCCCGCACGCGGCATTGCCGCCGGGCTCATCATGCCGGCGGTCAACACTGAGGCGATGAACGAACACCTCACAGAAATCAGCGCCCAGGCCGCAACCGGGGCGCATTGCCTGCTATTATGCGATGGCGCCGGATGGCACCAACGCGGTGAACGCCTCGTCGTGCCAGACAATATCACGCTGATGTCCCTGCCACCCTACGCGCCGGAATTAAACCCTATGGAAAACGTCTGGGATTACCTGCGCGGCAACAAACTGAGCAGCCGCGTGTGGAATAGCTACCAAACCATGCGAGACGCCTGCAAAGAAGCTTGGAACTTCATCGCAAACGACCCAGAACGCATCAAATCAATCGGAACCAGAGACTGGGCACAGGTAACCCTCTAGGGCCGTTGGTATTAAATGGCGGATTTGGCGGTGGTCATCACTAAACCATGGCTATTTTACTGACTGCGCGGCGGGCCATCCGTTTTCTGCCGATTGTTTAAGGAACCTCTGCGTAGGGTGACTTGATTTCATCTGGTTGTTTGATTTGTTGATTGCACCTGTCGGTTGGGCTTTGGCTTTTTCTGCGACGTGGATTTTTAGCGGTTTGGGTGCAATTATCCTGCGCTGTTTGGAATCGGTGCCGCAGGATACATCCGCTTCAGCGCCCGGTGCTGCCATTCACGAACCTCATCCAGCACCGCATCGGTGGCACGGCTGATCAAGTCTGGGGAAACGCGCAGCCCGTAAATCTCCTCCAGATGGGCTTGAATATCGCGGCCCGACAGCCCGGCGGCGTAAAGCCCGATGATCTGCTTGACAGGGGGGCGCGTTTTCGCGGGCTATCCGTGCAGCAGCTTCCGCCTGACGACGAACAAATTGACCAGGTGCAGCAGGCGAACAGCCAGTCGGAATTCTTGTTGATCCCTCGGTAACGGACCTTGGTGAAGCCGAATACGCGCTTCATCAGGCCGAATAGTGTTTCATGCTTTCGGCTAAGCATAGGGCATCCTTCCACTCATGCGAAAATAATGCCCCAGTAAAGTCCGGGATCAAACAGCTAGGCGGTCTCTGGCGCGGTACCACCAGGAACCCACGACCGTGAGCGGTACACGTAACGCCCGTCCGCCAGGGAAGGGGAAATAGGGCAACCCGGCGAAAATATCGAACCGCCTTGTATCGCCGGAGACGGCCTCGGCCAGCAGGCGGGCCAGCAGATGCGTGGTGGTGACGCCATGGCCGCTGTCGCCATGGGAGAAATACACATTCGGCGCCAGCCGGCCAATTTGCGGAAAGCGGGTGAGGGTGAGGGCGAAAGTGCCGCTCCAGGCGAAATCCACACGCGCATCTTTTAACGTGGGAAAGGTCTTGTGCATCAAGGGCAGAATTTTGGCGCGCACGCTTGCCGGGTCCTGCCCACCATAAACCGTGCCGCCGCCGTAGAGAATCCGGTTATCGGCCGTGCGGCGGAAGTAATCGAGGAAGTAGTTGCAATCTTCCACGCACATGTCGCTGGGCAGAAGGGTAGCCGCGTCCTCTCCTAAAGGTTCCGTGGCGAGAACCTGGGTTGAAACGGGCATGATCCGTCCTTCAAGCTCCGGCAGAACGCCATGCAGATAAGCATTGCCGCAGACCAGCACGGTTTTGGCACTCACCTCGCCTTGAGCGGTGCAGACCCGCGCCGTATCGCCGGAATGGAGCGCCGTGACGGGAGAGTTTTCGTAGATCACCCCGCCCAGGGATTCAAAGGCCGCGGCCTCGCCCTGCACAAGGTTGAGCGGATGCAGATGGCCGCCGTAATGGTCGATCAACCCGCCGACATAGCGCTCGGTCTGCACGTGGCGCCGCAGGGCGGGTTTGTCCAGCAGTTCAAAACCATCCGTGAACCCGAAATCATTCCAGATTTTTACGTGCCGGGCTAGGCGGCGCATCTGGGGGGATGTGAAGGCGGTGAAAATATTGCCGGGCTTGAGGTCGCATTGGATGCCATATTGGGCCACACGGTCGCGGATAATCTCGCTGCCCTCGCGGGCCAGGGCGCCGATTTCGCGCCCCGCGTGTTCGCCGTAGCGAGCGGAGATTGTGTCGAGATCCCGCGAGTAGCCGTTGACAATTTGCCCGCCATTGCGCCCGGAAGCACCGAAGCCGATTTTCACCGCCTCCAGCAGCATCACCTTTACGCCGCGCTGGGCGAGCTCAAGTGCGGCATTCACGCCGGTAAACCCGCCGCCGATGACACAGACATCCGCTCTAACGGCGCCGCTCAGTGGGGGCCGGGCATCTTGCCGGTGGGCGGTGGCGGCGTAATAGGAAGTGGTATGTTCAGCCATTCCGGTCTGGCCCCATCAGCACGATTCCAAAAATAGCCCCCAGCACGCTTATGGTGATGACCATGAGCCGGATTTTATAGGCCGCGGCGCGGGCCTGCGCCAGTGTTTCCCGCCGCATGTTGGCGACGCCCGCGGCTACGCGGGCGGGCAGCGGGGCGGTGCCGGTGGTGACAATGGCGGCGGTATCGGCATCTACCTTGCCAGGCAATGCGGCGATGGCAGCCTGTTGCGCGGCCGGGGTTGGGGCAGCCAGCACGGCGTCAAGTGCTGCCTGCTGGTGCATGGCATCCACCAGCGGTGCGGGGATTGAGAAGCTGGCGAACGTGCCGATGAGTGCTGGCAACAGGAAGCAGCACAGCATGAAGCCGATGCGCGAGGGGGAAACCGTGCGGGCCATAGTTTTTGCATCGGGGCAAAAGGGCAAAGAGTCAAATGGCACGCCCATGGCTCGGCTGCCTATGCGGCGGCGGGCTGTTGGGGCGGCTTTTGCGCCGGGGAGGGCGGGTCGTCGATGGTTGGGGTTAGCGCGGCCAGCAGCGCTTGGCGGAGCTGGGCAAGCTTGCGTTCGTTCTCGATCTTCATGCCGAATACGTCTTTTACATAAAACACATCCACGGCGCGCACGCCGTAGGTGGTTACATGCGCGGAGGCGATGTGCAGCCCTTCATCGGAGATCGCGGCGGTTACATCGTGCAGCAGGCCGGGGCGGTCGCGCCCGTTCACCTCAATGACGGTGTGGCGGTTGGAGGCGCGGTTATCCACCACCACCCGCGGTGGCACATGAATGGCGCGCATCCGCCCTGGCACCAGGCTCTTGGTGGCCTTGCGGATTTCCGCTGCCAGCTTGATGCGCCCAGTGAGAGTATGTTCGATGGCGGTGGAAAGCCGGGCCAGGCGGTGCGGGGATTCGAACGGGCCGCCATTGGCGTCTTGAATCCAGAACGTATCCAGCGCCATGCCATCCGTGAGAGTGTGGATGCGCGCATCCACGATCGAGGCACCGGCTATGGCCAGCGCGCCCGCGATGTGGCTGAACAGCCCGGCGTGGTCGGCGGTGTAGACCACAACTTCCGTTACCGCGCGGGCGGGCAGGGGCTCGCTTTGAATGGTGAGCGGCGCGCCGCGCGCTTTGGCATCGCGGATCATGCGGCCGTGGCGCTCGATGCTCTCCGGGTCGAACCCCAGCCAATAGCTGGGATAGCCCAGCGAGAAGAAATCCTCCCGCGCTTCGTCCGGCCAGTCTTGCAGCAGGGAGGTCACGACTTCCTTGACCTTTGAAATGCGGGTATCGCGCTCGGTGGTGGAAAGTCCGCCTTCCAGAACTTCGGCCACGCGGGCGTAAAGTTCGCGCAGCAGCGTCGCCTTCCAGCCGTTCCAGACCTTCGGAGAGACGGCGCGAATATCCGAAATCGTGAGGATATGCAGCAGGCGCAGCCGCTCGGGGCTTTGGATGGTGTCGGCCAGGTCCAGAATGGTTTTCGGGTCGTCGATATCGCGGGAGAAAGCAGTTTGGCTGAGCAGCAAATGATGCAGCACCAGCCAGGAGACCATTTCGGTTTCCTCCTGGTCCAACCCCAGGGCCGGGCAGATGGTCAGCGCCAGATCCGCGCCCAGCACGGAGTGGTCGCCGCCGCGGCCCTTGGCGATGTCGTGCAGCAGCACCGCGACATAAAGCGCGCGGCGGGACTGGATCTGCCCCACCAGTTCAGAGGACACCGGCGCGACATCTTTCAGCTTGCCGGTTTCCAGGCTGTTGAGGTTGCGAATGGCCTGCACGGTGTGAACATCCACCGTGTAGACGTGGTAGGTGTCGAACTGCATCTGCCCGACGATGCGCCGCCAGTCCGGCAGGAAGCGGCCAAGAATGCCGCATTCGTTCAGAATGCCCAGCCATTCGGCTGAATCGCAGCCGGGCTCGGGCGTTGGACCGGTGCCGCCGCACAGCAGGTTGAGGAACAGCGAAGCGGCCTTTTTATCGCCACGCAGATCAGCACCGAGCGGCGCGCAGCGGATGAGGGTGCGCCTGGCCAGAGGGTGCAGGGCAAGCCCGCGGTCTCGTGCCTCGATGAGAATGCGGAAGATGGAGGTTGGGTCCGTGGCGGGGTCGTGGCCGGGCGCGAATAATATCTGCCCATCCGCCAGCACGAATCCGGCGGCGATGAGAGAGGCATCCGTGGTGGGGGCGATGGCGGGCGGGCCGAGTGCGGCGCGGACAAGGGCGGGTTCCAGCACGCCGGTGACACGCGCCACCTCCCGCACCACCAGGAAATAATGGCGCATGAAGCGCTCCACCCCGTCCTGGCGGCCATGGCGGGTATAGCCCATGCGCGCCCCCACCACGGGCTGGAAGTCGAAGGTCAGACGTTCCTCGGCCCGGCCGGCGACGTAATGCAGGTGGAAACGCACGGTCCAGAGATATTCCCAGGCGCGCTTGCAGGCGCGGGCCTCGGTCTCGGTGAGGATACCGCCGCCGGGGCTGTCCTTGCCTACCAGCTCTGTCATGGCGAAGGTGTTGAACACGTAGCGGGAGAGCCAATAGAGCGTTTGCAGATCGCGCAGGCCGCCCTTGCCCTCCTTCACATTCGGCTCGACCATGAAGGGCGTGTCGCCAAACCGCTTGTGGCGGGTGGCGCGTTCGGCCTGTTTCTCATGGATATATTCGCCGGGGCCTTCGGCGGCACAGTCGGCGCGGAAGGCGGTCTGGAAATCGGCGAAAAGCGAGCGGTCTCCGGCCAGGCAACGCGCATCCAGCATCGAGGTGCGGATGGTTACATCCTCTTTCGCCTCGCGCAGGCATTCTTCCACGTTGCGCACGGCATGGCCGACCTTCAGCCCGAGGTCCCATAGGAAATACAGGATAAACTCGACCGCCTTGTTCAACGCGGCTGATGGCGTGGGGCCGGTGAGGAACAGCAGGTCGATGTCTGAAAACGGTGCCAGGGTGGCGCGGCCATAGCCGCCGGTGGCCGCCATGGCCAATTTGTCTTGCGGGGAAAGCGGAATGAGCCGCAGCGTATAGCTGAGCATGGCGCCAACCAGTTCATCCATCAACCAGGCATGAAGCCGCGCGGCCTGGAGGCCGTTCAATCCATCGGTTTCGAAGCAGGTTTGCACATGCACCTGCACCCGCCCGAGCTGGCGGCGGAAGGCGATGAGCGCCTCGTCACGCGCGGGCGGGCTTCCCGTGTCCAGGAACTCGGCGAGGGCGGCGGAGATATCAGGCAGTTTCCTGGCTTCAGGCATAGCGGGCACGCTAAATCAAACAGGGGGTGGTTGGAAATGAAGACAAAGGGCTCAGTCCGTATTTTCCGTGGAGCCGCTGCGGATTTGCCGCACCTGCTCACGAAGCCGGTAGAGTTGGGCCAGCGCCTCACGCGGGGAGGTTGTGTCTGGCTCCAGTGCCAGCAAGGTGTCCAGAAACGCCTCGGTTTGCGGTGCGGGTGGCTGAACGGCCGCGAACAAGGGCAGGGGTGCTGCGGTATTTTGCTGGCGTTCAGCCGTTTTCAGCAGGGCTTCCGCCCGGCGCAGCACGGTATCCGGCACACCGGCCAGCCGCGCGACATGCACACCCCAGCTTTTTTCCGCGGCACCTTCCACAACTTCGTGCATGAACACCACTTCGCCCCGGAACTCCTTCACCCGCATCGTATGGGCCTTGAGGCGCGGCAGGGCCTCCGTCAGCTGCACTAGCTCATGGAAATGTGTGGCAAATATGGCGCGGCAGCGGTTCTGGTTATGCAGGCTCTCCAGCACCGCCTGGGCGATGGCCAGGCCATCGCGCGTACCGGTGCCGCGGCCGATCTCGTCCACGATCACGAAGCTTTTTGGCCCAGCCTGGTGCAAAATCGCGGCGGTCTCGGTCATTTCCACCATGAAAGTGGAGCGGCCAGAGGCGAGATCATCCGCCGCGCCCACGCGGGAGAACAGCCGGTCCACCAGCCCGAGGCGCATCTCTTCCGCCGGTACCGGCAGACCCGCCTGGGCCAGCACCACCAGCAGCGCGTTCTGGCGCAGAAAGGTGGATTTGCCCGCCATGTTAGGGCCGGTGAGCAGCATGAGGCGCTGGGCAGGGGAGAGGTCGCACCCGTTGGGGATGAAGCCGGTGCCGGGCGGCAGCGCCTCTTCCACAACCGGGTGGCGACCGGCGGTAATGGAAAATGCCTCATCATCCGAAAGGTTCGGACAGCAACAACGCCCGGCGAGGGTAAGTTGGGCCGCACTCTGCAGCACATCGGCCAGCGCCAGAGCCTCTGCGCAGGCGGCCAGCGGCTCGGCCACCTCCAGCACCTGTTTTACCAGCCAGGAGAACACCAACCGCTCCCGCGCGGCGGCGCGGGCGGCGGCTTCGGTGATGCGCCGGTCGAGGTCCGAAAGCTCCGGGTGGGTGAAGCGCGCGCCGTTGGCCATGCCTTGGCGCAAGTGCAGTTCAGGATAGGCGCGCAAGGATTCCACCGCCCCGGCGGGAGCCTCCAGCACATAGCCAAGCTGGGCATGATGGCGGATTTTCAAGGAGGCCACGCCGTAGCGCTGCGCCAGTTCGGTCTGGAATTGCGCGATGATGCGGCGGGTGTCGTCTCGCAGGGCGCGTTCGGCGTCCAGCTCGCCATCGAAACCAGGGGCAATGGCGCCGCCTTCGTCCAGTCGCAGGGGCGCGGGTTCAGCCAGGGCGGATTGCAGTGTGGCCAGCAGGGCAGGGGCGGGAACCAGGGCTGCTGCCGCTGCCTCAAGCAGTTTGGCGCCTTTTGGCAGCAGGGGGGCCAGTGCCGCACCGGCTTGCAGCCCGCCGCGCAGGGCGGCGAGGTCCCGCGGGCTGGCGCGGCCCAGCGCGATGCGGCCCAGAGCGCGGGCCATGTCCGGTGTGCCGCGCAGGGCGGAGCGCACGGCCTCCACCTGGCCGGAATCGCGCAAGGCGAGCCAAGCCTGCTGGCGGGCGAGCAGGGGTTCCAGCCTGCACAGCGGGGCGGTGATCCAGCCTGCCAGCAGCCGCGCCCCGGCGGGCGAGACGGTACGCTTCACCGCGGCCAAGAGGCTGCCGCTTTCCGTGCCGCCCCGGGCGCTGGCGAGTTCCAGGCTCTGGCGGGTGGCAGCGTCCATTGCAAGTTGACCGGCCAGCCCGGCGCTGGCGGGGCGTGAAAGGCGGGGCTGGCTGCCCATCTGCGTCGCCTCAATATAGGCGAGCACGAAGGACGCGGCGAGTGCTTCAGCCCCCGAAAAATCCCCGAATGCATCCAGGCTGGCGGCGCCGAATTTCTGCGCCAGCTCTCGCCGTGCGGCCTCGGCGTTGACGGGCAGGGCCAGCGCCACGCGCTTGGTTTCCACCCGCCTTGCGGCATGGGCGCCGAGAGGAATTTCATCGGAGGCCAAAATCTCAGCCGGGTCCAGCCGTCCGAGAATGGCGGCGAGGCCATCAGCACTCGTCTGCTCGGTCTCGAACTGCCCGGTGGAGATATCCGCCCAGGCCAGGCCGAACCGGCCCTCATGCGCCACGATGGCGGCACAGAAATTCGCCCGCCCGGCTTCCAGCAACGCTTCCTCGGTAAGGGTGCCGGGGGTGACGAGCCGCACCACGCCGCGCTTTAACGGCCCCTTGGCGCCGCGTGCCTTGGCCTCGGCCGGGTCTTCCAACTGCTCGACAATGGCGACCCGGAAGCCGCGCCGGATGAGCCGGGCCAGATACATCTCCGCCTGAGAGACAGGCACGCCGCACATGGGCACAGGCTGGCCCTGGTGCTGGCCGCGCGCGGTGAGGGCGATGTCCAGCGCCGCGCTGGCGGCCTGGGCGTCTGCGAAGAACAGCTCGTAGAAATCGCCCATGCGGAAGAACAGCAGCGCATCTTCATGCGCCGCCTTGATGGCAAACCATTGCGCCATCGCCGGCGACGCACCCAAAGCTTCCTTCATGAACGCGCATTTAGCCATTGCCGGCGCGGAAGGCCAAGAGGCGAGGTTAGAACGACGGAATGCCGGGCACGGTGGCATCATGCTGGATGGCGGCCAGCCGCGCGAACTCTTTGCTGTCCAGCGGCTGATGGAACAAAAACCCCTGCGCTTGCGAGCAACCGTAGGAACGCAAAATATCGGCCTGCCGGTGTGTTTCCACACCTTCGGCCGTTACCAGCAGGCTCATCCGTTCCGCGAGGCCGATAATGGCAAGAACAATGGAACTGTCGGTCTTTTCGTGACCAAGATCGCGGATGAAGGAGCTGTCGATCTTCACTTTGCCGAAGGGGAAGCGGCGCAGATAAGACAGCGAGGAATAGCCGGTGCCGAAATCATCCAGCGCGATGCGCACGCCCTGCTGGTGGAGCCGGCGCAACGCACTTTCGGTTGCCTCACCAAACTCCAGCATGGTGCTTTCCACCACTTCCAGCTCTAGCCGGGCGGGCTGCAGCCCCGTGGTGGTGAGAATCTGTGTGATATGCCCCACGATTTGCTGATTGCGGATGAGCAGCGGTGAGACATTCACGGCGATGGTGAGTTCGCCTGGCCAGGTGGCGGCCTCGGCGCAGGCGCGGTGCAGGACAAAATCGCTGATGTCCTCGATCAGCCCGCTTTCCTCGGCCAACGGAATGAATTGCGCGGGTGGCACGTTGCCAAATTCCGGATGCCGCCAGCGTACCAGCGCTTCAGCCCCGGCGATGCGGTTGGTTCTGAGATCTATGATGGGCTGGAACATGACGCTTAGCTCGCCGCGTGCCAGCGCCTGGCGCAATGCCGATTGCAAGGCGCGGCGGGCCTGCATTGCCTCGTCCATTTCCACGTCGAACACCCGTACGATGCCACGCCCATCGCTTTTTGCGCGATAGAGCGCCATGTCGGCGTTTTGCATGAGTTGGGCTGGGGTGCTGCCATCCTGGGGCGCCATGGTGATGCCAATGGATACGCCAATATGCAGCAACTGCCCGTCAAACTGGAAGGGGCGCATGATCCGCTCCACGATGCGCCCGGCGATGGCCTCCGCCTCGGATTTTTCGGCGGTGATGACAATGATGGCGAATTCATCGCCACCCAGGCGCGCCGCCACGTCGAACTCGCGGATGCAGCCCTTCAGGCGCTCAGCCACGGCCACCAGCACCGCATCGCCGGTGGCGTGGCCCAGCGTGTCGTTGATGATCTTGAAATTATCTAGGTCGAGGCAAAGCAGGGCAAAGCCGGCGATATTCGCGGTGTCGCAGCATTGGTGCAGCACTTCGGAGAAGAGCATCCGGTTGGCGAGCTTGGTCAGGCTGTCGTGCCGCGCCAGGAAGGAGAT
>JAGWZS010000024.1 GCA_018971905.1 Rhodospirillales bacterium
GCCTGCCTGCCCAGGCGCCCGCTGTTAGCGGGGTTATGGTTCGGGCTGCTGACGTTGAAGCCTCAACTTGGCGTGCTGGTGCCGTTCTTTCTGCTGGCGCGGGGAGAATGGCGGGCAATTCTGTCGGCCTGTGCCACCACCCTGCTGTTGAGTGGGCTTTCCTGCGCGGTTCTGCCGGCCAATTTATGGGCACTGTGGTGGCACACCCTGCCAGCCTATCAGAGCAGCTATTTCAATGCCGTGAAGGTCCTCAACCTTAATATCATCATCACCCCCGCCGCAAACCTGGTGGTGCTTGGCGCAAGCGAGACGGTAGCATGGGCTGTTCAGGCCATTTGCGGCATCGCCATGGTTGCGCTCACCATCTGGGCCGCACGGCGGGCACCCTACCGGCTGGCGGTGGCCATCACACTTATCGCCAGCTTTCTCGCCCAGCCGCACGCTTATGCGTATGACAGCATCGCCGCCATTGCCGCCTTGGCCCTGGCCATGGAGGCCAAGCCTGGCCCACGTGCGCTGGCGCTGGGCATAGCGGCGTATCTTGCCCCCTGGCTGCTGCTTTCCCCTGCCTCTCATTGGTTTTTATACGCCCCCTTGCTGGCGGCATGTCTGGCAGCCACCTTGGCTCTTGCACTTGCAGCACGAAAAAGCGCAGACTCACAGCATGAGCCAAACCGCCTTTTACCCCCCGCCGCAACCTGACCACGCGCTCTCGCACGGGGTAATCTCCCGCCGCTGCGCCGCATTTGTTCTCGATATGATCGGAATCGCGCTGTTCTTCTGGGCCATGGCGATCGCCATCGCCATTTTCGGCGTGCTCACGCTGGGGCTTGGCTGGATGGCCTTTCATGTTCTTCCCTGGCTGCCACTGCTTTATTACACGCTGCTGATCGGCGGCACCGGCGCCACGCCCGGCCAGCGCCTTGCCGGGCTTGCCGTGCGGCAGGATGCCATGCTGGAACACCCAACCATTGCCCAGGCTTTTGTGTGGACGCTGCTGCTATGGCTCAGCTTCGTTCTGGCGGGGCTGCCTTTTCTGCTGGCCTTCGTGAATCCACGCCACCGCACCGCGCACGACATGCTCTCCGGCCTCACGCTCGTGCGAACCACGCAATTTCGTTATTGACGCCGGGGCGGCAAATCCCAAACATAGGGCTTAGAATGAGCTTCAAGCCCGCCCGGAGACCGCATTTTTTCTACACCACCTCGCCGCTGCCCTGCCCCTATGTGCCGGGCCGTACGGAGCGCAAGGTGGTTACCGAGCTCGCGGGCGTTTCCGCCGAAACTCTGCACGATCGGCTTTCCCGCGGCGGCTTCAGGCGCAGCCACAATATTGCCTACGCCCCTGTGTGCCCAAACTGCACCGCCTGTGTACCCATTCGCATCCGCGTACGGGACTTCCTGCCCGACCGCACCCAAAAACGCATTGAGCGGCGTAACGCCGACCTGTTGGTACAGGAAATGCCGCCGCGCGCCACCGCGGAGCAATATACGCTGTTCCAAATTTACCAGACAGCGCGGCATGGCGAGGGTGATATGTCCACCATGAGCTTCTACGACTACCGGGCGATGGTGGAGGATACGCCGATCGAAACCTCGATGGTGGAATTTCGCCTGGCCGGCGGGCAGCTCATCGGTGCCTGCCTGACAGACCGGCTGGGAGACGGGGTTTCAGCTGTTTACAGCTTTTTTGATACAGACCTCACGCAACGCTCTCTTGGCACCTATGCCATCATCTGGCTGGTACGCCGGGCCTTGGAGCTGGGGCTGGAGAATGTCTATCTCGGCTACTGGGTTCAGGAGAGCCGCAAGATGGCCTATAAGGCGAAGTTCAGCGCCACCGAAATTTTGCGCGGCGGCCAGTGGCGGCGGCTCGGAGAGCCCGCCGCCCTGCCCGACCTGGTTTCAGAACCCGCCTGACTAAGGCTGGAAGCCTGCCCTGGGCACCACCATGTAATGTGTGGTTGCAACAGAAAGGTGGACTGACGTGGCAGCTTCCAGAGGCGCCTCCTCCACGCTGCTTCGCGCGGCAGCGTTGCTCTTGCCTGTTGCCGCCATTGCGGGCGGAGCCCGGCTGGCCAGGCGCCACCCGGTGGGCAACCCGCTGGTGCCGGAGCCGCTGCGCCCCGTTTCGTTAAAGGAGTATCTCGGCCGCTGGTATGAAGTGGCGCGCTACGAACAATCCTTCGAGACGGGCTGTGAGGCCGTGAGTGCGGATTACAGCCTGCGCCCGGATGGCAAAATCAGCATCTTGAATACTTGCCGTGGCGCCAATGGCAAACCCAGGGCCAGCCGCGGCACCGCCCGGCCTGTGCCCGGCAGCCATGGGGCCAAATTCAAGGTCAGTTTCTTCGGGCCATTTTACTTTGGTAATTACTGGGTGCTGGACCGCGCGCCAGACTATAGCTGGTCAATCGTCGGCGATCCGTCAGGGCGCTATCTCTGGCTGCTCTCCCGCACCGCGCCGCTTGATGAAATGGAGTTGCGCGCCCTCATCAGCCGCGCCGCGGCATTGGGATACGACACCACCAAGCTGGTAATGACCAAACAGCCCTGATGCCATTCAGAAGCCGAACATATGGTCGAGCGAAAATCCACCTGCCTCGTTCTCCAGCCCATGAAAGCCGAATAGCCGGCACGTGGCATCGCGGATCAGCACATAGCCGCCCTCACCCGCAGCCTTCAGCGCTGCTGGCGAAAAATGCTGACCTGGCCTGACGATTTTTGAACCTGAACAGTCAATGTGGATGCGCACGGTTTCCAGAAGCACCCCCTGGCCGTCGTAGAGCTCCAGATCTGTGCTGGAGCTTTCCACCCAGGGTGCCGAGGCCGGATAGATAAGCACACAAAAGCTCTCTCGACCGCCGAAGCCGAGCTTCAAGAACAGCCTAGTGGAAAGCCCCGGCGGCTTGCCGGTATAGCTCTGCGGCTCATTTTTATAAATCATCAGCGTGTTGAAGACATGCGCGCCGAAACTGCTTTCCGCCGCGTGGCCATTGGCGCGGTCCTCGAAGCGGAACAGCGCGTGCAGCCAGCCATCCGCCTCTCCGCCTTCGCGGAAATCATAGACCAGTTCTGCGTGCCCGCCATCGGGCAGCGAATCTTGCGGCAGCACATCGTCAAGGTCCACGGCGCAATCATGGTTGCGCGGCAAGCGGCCGAGGAATTTTTCCGCGATCTTTTCGCCCTGGGGCGTGAACACATCCATGCGCAGCGGCATGTCGCGCTCGGCCTCAACCATCGGGGTGGGCAGTGCTATGGTTTTAAACCTCCCGCGCGGCAGCACGGGAAACGGCAACAGAAAGCCGCGCCCCATGGCGGGGTGCATATCCCAGATGCCAGGGTCCGGCTGCAAATCGGCGCGCTCCACATTCACATGCGCGATGCGCGTGCGCCCCTCACGCACCACCTCGTAACGCGGCCGCACCACGTGCATCCCCGAACGCACCTCAAGTTGCGCTGGCCAGCGAATGTCGGGGAACAATTCCGCTACATCCAGCGCGCGGGTGGCGAAGGGGGGGATCTCTTCTTCCAGCGCCACGGGCGCGTCAGCCCCCATGCGGTCCAGCGCCAAGGCCCCGGCGGGAATGGGCACGCCATGGCTGTTCTGCACCCATAATATCACCCGCTCATCCTCACGCGGCGCGGGCAGCCCCGCAAAGCGCGCGGAAGGCCAGGCATTGGCGTCATGCGTGCAGGACAGCGAAGCGCCGTTGTCGGTGGCGTAGGTATCCAGCGCGTATTTCACCACATCGTGCCCCGCCACGCCGATGGCATGGATGAAAAGCTGCCCGGTGAAGGGCTTCAGGCCAAAGCGGGCGCGCACCTCGCGGCTGTCCAGCACATAGCCGCCGGGCCCGGCGGGGGCCTTTTGCGACCATTCCACCAGAACCTGCCCACCCTGGCCGAACAGGATATGCTGGAACAGCACCTCCTTGGCGCCATAGCCCGCCCAGTAATTGGCGGTGGTGAGGCGCGTGGCAAAGCGGTCGTCATCGCGGAAAAACACGTAATTGGTGGCGAAGTTGCGAGCCTCCAGATAACGCCCTGGCACGGAAAGCCAGGCTTCCGGCAGCTTCACCGCGTCCAGCGTAAGCAGTTCCGCCCCCGGCGGCAGCAAGGCCCGTAAATGCTGGGCCACGCGCCCGGCGTCGAAGGCGGCCATCAGCACGGTTTGCGCCCGCGCGTAAGGCAGCTCCGTTAGCGCGCGGGCCACATGCCCGGCGCGGATCTGGCCGATGGCCTGCGTATCCTGCACATAAAGCCCCTCGACCTCCAGAGCCGGGCAAAGGGCGAGCAGTGGCGCGGCAATGCCATCAGGGTCAAACAACGCCACCGGCCCGGCACGCTCAGCCAGCGCCGCCAGAGCGCGCGCCGCCAGCGGGTGGGAAAGCGCCTTGTACACCACATTGCCGCCGCGCTTATTGTCGAAGGTTTCGATATCCAGCATGTGCCTATAACCCCAAACGGCGGCGCAGCTCCTGCCCCGCCCACTCCGTGTCATCCAGCGGTGCTGTATCCCACAGCTCCAGCTCTCCGGCAAAGTCCCGCACCCGGCCGTCCTGCACCAGCGCGTCCATGAAGGCGCCAATGCGTGACGATTTGCCCGGCAGCCGCGCCAAAAACACCGGCGCGCTGGTGGCCACGGCCTCCGATACCATGGAGACAGAGTCCGCCGTGGCGATGATGGCGTCCGCACAGGCCAGCATCCCGAAATAGGGGTTCTCGCCGGTAAAATCCCATATCCAGGCGCCCAACGGCTCCAGGGCAGCGCGCAGAATCGCCACCACCTCGGGCGCCGTGCGGCGCGACGGCGTGATCATCAGTCCCGCCCCCTGGCACATTACGTTTGCCATCTGGGCGGCCAGGGTTTTCGCCTCCGCCGCTTCAAACCTGTAGCGCCCGTTGGAGCCACCCAGCAGCAACGCCGCCAAGGGCCGGGGTAGATGCGCGAACCGCGGCGCCCATATCTCTTTTTCCGCCGCCAGCCGCGCCTGCGTGACGCGGTGCAGGGCAGTGCGGGTGACAATCACGTTCGGCCCCTCGATCCCGTCATGCCGGCCTGCCAAAATTGCATCAAAGCGTGAAAGCGCCATGCGCGGATGCTGGATGGCCACGGCCTTTACATTCGCGCCCCGCAGCGCCGCCGCCACGCGCGCCCCCGCCCCGCCCGCGCCGATAACCACCGGCGGCAGGGGCAGAGCGAATAAGGTTTTATCCACTGCCCAGCGCGGATTGAACCAGAAATTTGTGGGAATATGCCGCCAGAGCGGCCGGAAGCGCAGCGGCTTGAAATCCGGCGCAAGCCCGGCGGCTTCCGCCAGCCCCAACGCCTGGGCACGCAGCCCCGCGAGATCGGTGCAGATGATACGGGCTTCAACCATGTTGTGCGGCTTTGGGGCGCGCGGCGCACAACGTCAACCCGGCGGATTGCGTGCAACCATGGGTAAGCTACAGTGACGGGTATGAGTTCCGGCCCTCCCTTCGCCCTTCCACCCGCGGCCCTGCCGCCTGGGCTACCGGTGTTTCCGGTGGAGATTACCGCGCCGGACCTCTCGCCTTATCTCACGGGCAATACCAACATTCCCGGCTTCACCAGCCTCGATTCCGGCCTGGCGGGGCCGCATGTGGTGCTGGTCTCATTGATCCATGGCAATGAGTTCGCCGGTGCCATTATGCTGAAGGAATTGCTGGATGGCGGTTTTAAACCGCTGCGCGGCAAGCTGACGCTCGGTTTCGCCAATCTCGCTGCCTTTGCACGGTTCGACCCCGCCAATCCTATCGCCTCGCGCTATGTCGAGGAGGATATGAACCGCGTCTGGGATGATTTCACCTTGTTTGGCGTGCGCCGTTCGGCGGAGCTTGAGCGGGCGCGGGAGATCAAGCCTATCATCGATTCGGCGGATATTCTGCTGGACCTGCACACCATGCTCTGGCCGTCGGATCCCGTGCTGCTCTGCGGCGCCGGACCACGCGGGCGGGCATTGGGGCTGGCGGTGGGCACGCCAGCGCTGGTGGTGGCGGATACCGGCCACGCCGGCGGCAAAAGGCTGATCGATTACGGACGCTTCACTGAAAACTCCCCCCAGGGTGCCACCTGCCTGCTGGTGGAGGCCGGGCCGCACTGGCAGCAGGCGGCCGTGGAGCAAAGCAGAGCCACCATCTATGCCGTGTTGCGTAATGCCGGGATGATGGCGGGGCTTGGCACCGCCCCGCAAAGCCGTTTTGCCGAAATTGTAAAGCTGATCACCGCCCGGACAAATCGTTTTGAATTCGTGCGGGAATTTCACGGTGGCGAAGTTATTGCCAATGCCGGCACGCTCATCGCTTACGACGGAGACGAAGAAATCCGCACACCAGAGGATAACCTGATCATGATCATGCCAAGCCTCAAGGTAAGCCACGGCCACACGGCAGTGCGGCTGGCCCGGCTTCGCCCATAAGCCGTTTCTCAAAATTGCCACGAAGCTCTGGCAGCGCATGAGCATGGACCTGATGCCCCTTTCTCCATCCGCCGCACAAGGCACCATCCGCGACGACCGGATCACTGCAACCGGCAAGGATGAGATCAACCCGCTCACCGGCCTGCGCGGCGTGGCGGCGGTGCTGGTGGTCATCTATCATATCTACCCCTTCAGTGATTTCCCCTGGGGGCTGCGGCAAATCATCTCACGCGGCTATCTTTCCGTGGACGTATTCTTTGTGCTCAGCGGCTTCGTGATGGCGCTGAACTATGGCAAGATGTTCGAAACCGGATTTTCCGCTCCCGCCTTTGGCACCTTCATGCTGCGGCGCCTGGCGCGGCTCTACCCGCTCTACATCGTGTTTCTGGCATTACGCGTGGGCTACTCGCTGCTGGCTTATGGCAGTTTGCACGTGAAAAACTATTGGTTCGCGGTGAATCTGCCGCACCCTGCGGTTTCGCTGTTCGCCAATGCGCTCATGGTCCAGAGCTGGGGCATCGCTACCGCCATCACCAATCCCACCTGGTCCATCAGCGTGGAATGGGGGGCGTACTTTCTGTTCCCCTTCATCGTGGCGGCCATTCTTTACGGTAAGCCATGGCAAGCCTGGCTGGCCAGCCTGGTTGCCGTGGGACTGCTGGTGCTGGTCACACAGCTCACACGGCATGACGGCATCATTCATAACGGTCCGCTGGATGCCTATGATGGCCGCACAGCCGGGCCCATGCTGCGCTGCCTGGGCGGATTCATGCTGGGGCTGGTGACTTACCGGGTTTACCTCTGGCCGCCGGCGCGGCGGGTGGCGGCCGGGTGGTTCGGCCCACTTGTCTGCACCTACCTACTAGCGGGCGTGTTGCTGCGCTGGCCAGACCTTGCCCTCTGCGCGGCTTTTCCGCCCCTGGTTTTGGCGCTGGCCTGCAACCAGGGGGCGCTGGGGCGGTTTTTCTCCTGGGGGCCGGTTTTCCAGGCAGGCGTGCTCTCTTACGCCATTTATGTAATTCACAATCCCTGGATCGGGCTGTTCTACTGGGCCCGGAGCACCCTGCCGCACGACATGCCGCACTGGCTGGCCGAAATCCTCATCGCCTTCGGGCTGGCTGCCTCAATCCTCGGCTGCGCCCTCATCCTGCATCATTTTGTGGAAGTACCGGGCCGCCGGATCGTGCGCCGCCTGGGCAGAAGCCGCGCCAAGACAGCGGCCTGAATTCTCACTCAGCGCAACAGCGCATCCGCCAGCGCGGTCCAGCTTGCCTCGTCCGGCGCCAGCAACAACCCGCCGCCAGTCTCTGAAGGCAGATAGTCCGAGCCATCGAAATGCTTTGCATAGCCACCCGCCTCGCGGTGCAGCAGCACGCCCGCCGCATGGTCCCAGGGCAGCAGCTTGCGGAACATCTGCACGTGGCAATGGCCGCTGGCCAACATGCGGTATTGGTGCGCAGCGCAGCGGTAATCGGTCACCGCCGCCAATTTATTCAGCCGGTGCAGCACGTGAGTACGTAAAGGCTCCTGCATGAACCGCCAGGACATGGAGCCCACCATCTGGCTCACCGGCACCGGGGCGGCCACCCGCATCCGCCGGCGCGTGCCATCCGTCGCCACCAGCCAGCTACCCTGAGCCTTGAGCGCCACGGCGCAATCATCGCCAAACGGGTCGTAGATAAACCCGGCCAGCACTTCGTCCTCCTCCACCAGCGCTGCCATCACGCCAAATAACGGCAGCTCGGCGGTGAAATTCGCGGTGCCGTCAATGGGGTCCAGAACCCACACGCGGCCGGGCTCGGAAAGCCGCTCAATGCGTGCGGTGCCGCTGCTTACCGCTTCCTCGCCAATCACGTCATCACCGGGAAACAGTTCATTCAGCCCGGCCTTCAGGGCCGCTTCCGCCGCCTCGTCGGCCACGGTCACCGGGTCCAGCGGCCCGGCCTTGGTACGCACATCCTCAGGCGCCAGTTTCTTGAACCGCGTCAGAATCTCCGCCCGGGCCACATGGCGCAGCAGAGCGATAACAGATTGTACCTCGCTCTCTTTCACAGCGCCTCAAATCTTGCCCGGTCGGTGGCCGAAAGCCGTATCTTGAGCTTCACGTGCGTCTCACCATCCTCGCGGGCCAGCACCTCGCCATGGCGGTAGAGCCAGGCAATTCGCGCCCCATCGGCAACCGGCACCTCCAGCGCGAACACTTCCTGCGCGGCGGCAATGCGCGTGTCGACCTCGGCCAGCAGCCGTTCCAGCCCCTCTGACGTGAGGGCGGAAACGGCAATGCCCTCACCCTGCACCACATGAGCAATGCCGCCCAGCACGTCCGCCTTGTTCAGCACCTCCAGCGTGCGGGTGGACCAATCCTCGTCCAGCGCGCCATCCTTGGCCATGCGGTTGAGCACATTGCGCACATCCTTGGCCTGCGCCTCGGTATCGGGGTGCGAAACATCGCGCACATGCAGCAGCAGGTTTGCCTCCGCCACCTCCTCCAACGTGGCGCGGAAAGCGGCCACCAGCTCGGTCGGCAATTCGGAGATGAACCCCACAGTGTCCGACAGGATGATATTGCGGCCCGAGGGCAGAGTCAGCCCGCGCATGGTCGGGTCCAGCGTTGCAAAAAGCTGGTCTTCGGCCACCACGGTGGCACCGGTAAGCGCGTTAAACAGGGTGGATTTGCCGGCATTGGTATAACCCACCAGCGCCACGACCGGATACGGCACCTTCTTGCGCGCGCCACGGTGCAGCCCACGCGTGCGCCGCACCTCCTCAAGCTCGACCTTCAGCCGCACAATCCGGTCGCCGATCAGCCGGCGGTCAGCCTCGATCTGCGTTTCACCCGGCCCGCCCAGAAAGCCGAAGCCACCGCGCTGGCGTTCCAAGTGGGTCCAGGACCGCACAAGCCGCGAGCGCTGATATTCCAGATGCGCCAGCTCCACCTGCAGCGCACCTTCACGCGTGCGGGCGCGGGCGCCAAAAATATCGAGAATGAGGCCCGTGCGATCGATCACCTTGGTGCCCCACGCCCTTTCCAGGTTGCGCTGCTGCACCGGCGTTAGCGAGGCATCCACCACCGCCACATCCACCTGCGCTTCTTGCAAGGCGGCGGCGGCAAGCTCTACCTGCCCCTTGCCCAGCAAGGTAGCGGGAGTGAGCGAACGAAGCTGGAAAATATGCTCATGCACAACCACCAGCCCTATGGAGGCTGCCAGCCCAACCGCTTCCGCGAGGCGCGCCTCGGCAGAACGGATCTGGCCAGCGGCAAAGACCGCCTGCCTGTCCCACGGCAACAAAATCGCTGCCCGGCTTGGTGGGGGCGCGGTATCTTTCATTACGCCAGCCGTGGCATCAGTCCTCGTTTTCTGGGTCGTATTGCGGCTCTGGCGAGCGGTTCAGCTTCAGCGTGCCAGGGCCGCCCTCGGAAGCCGCGGTGGGCGCACCCTCGAACAGCATGATCGGCGCGCCTGGCATCACGGTGCTGATCGCGTGCTTGTACACAAGCTGCGTATGCCCGTCCCGGCGCAACAGCACGGAAAAATTGTCAAACCAGGTGATAACACCCTGCAACTTAACGCCATTAACCAAAAACACCGTAACGGGCGTCTTGCTTTTGCGGACATGGTTCAGAAACACGTCCTGCACATTCTGCGATTTTTCGTTGGCCACGAGGGCACCCCTTATGTTTTTGTCACCCGCTTTTCCGGGTGAGTGATTAAATCCGTTATAAAAAGCTCAAGTTACACGGCTGCGTGGCGCATGCCGCTGGGCTCTGAATATAGCCAAGTTGTGCAATGCGACAACACCGGCCGTCAGACTTGCCAGCATGGGGCTTTTCCCGCAATTCATGTCCGGATACCGGAGTTCGCCATAAAATGGCCGCAAATACCCTGCCCGCCCCGCTTCCCGCCGAGCCCACCCAGGCGCGGCGTTTCGGCAAAGCCCGCGCCGCGCAATCCAGCGCCACGCTGGAGGATTACGCGGAACTGATCGACGATCTGCTCACCAGCACCGGCGCTGCCCGGCCCACCGACATCGCCCGCCGCCTTGGTGTTTCACATGCCACCGCCATTAAGACCATCGGCCGGTTAAAACGCGAGGGGCTGGCGGCGTCCGTGCCTTACCACGGCGTTTCGCTGACAGACGCGGGGCAGAAACTGGCGGCGGCCAGCCGGGAGCGCCACCGCCTGGTGGTGGAGGTGCTCACCGCCATTGGCGTGCCGCGCGAGGCGGCAGAGGAAGATGCGGAGGGTATTGAGCATTACATTTCACCCGCCACCCTTGCCGCGTTTCGGGCTTTTTTAGCTAAAACCTGAACGAAACCGCCACCGAGCCATACTGAAAAGCCGGGGCGGAGTGATGGAATTCCGGCGTTTCAAAGGTTTCCACCGCCGATATGCGCACGCCCCGGTAGATGACTGCCGCGCCAAATTCCAGATCGCCCTGCAAATGTGTCAACCCAACGCCGCGGCTGGACTGGAAGTCGTTGCCTTGAACCAGCATGTCATGCGCCACGAAACGCCCCAGCGCGCCGCCGAACACGTACCAGACGAAAGGCCGCGTGGGGGTATAAGCATCGGTGCCGGAAAGCTGCGGCTGCATCACCGCCGGGCCAAAATCTGAATCCAGCCCCTGGCCGAAGCGCACAATGCCGCCAGTTTGCGCGTAAATCTCGGTATTACCCACCTGCCCCGTGACCTGCGGCAGCACCTGTACGCCGATGGGGCCGAAGTCCGCCACATCCTCGCGCCAGATGCGCCCGCCGAAGAAATCCAGCGTCGGTTCGTTGTGCAGCTGGTAGCGCCAGCCCTTGTTCGGCGTCTGACCAATGATCTCGTGAAACCCGTTCTGGACCGACTGCCCGAGGGCCGCCGGCCCCACCACGCCCACCGCCACACCGGCGATGGAGCGCATTTGCGTCGTGTCCTGAATCAGGCTCAACCGCGCTGAGAGCTGCCCGGCGTAAGGGCGGTCCTGCGGGTTTGGATTGTAGATTTGGGTGTCGGTCGGGGTGAATATCTGCTGCTGAAAATCAATCTCCAGCCTTTGCGTGCCTTCACCAAACAGGCCATGGCCGAGGCCTGCAATAAATCCAGGCACCGCGCCGGTCGGGCCAACATAACCAAGCCGCTCGCCGGAGGTATAAAGCTCATCCGTGCTGGGAATGGAAAGCGCGTCGTTCTCCAGCTGGATGGTGATGATGCTGTGCGGATCCTCCGGTGGCACCGCCGCCATGGCCGGATAGGCAAGGCAAACAAGCGCAGCCGCGCCCAACGCGGCGGAACAGGAAGCGGTCACGTATTTTTTCATAAGAGTCAAACCTTTACCGGCGGGGCGGAGCAGATAACACGGCTGTAACATGTAGCGCAGCCGCAAGGAAAAAAAACCCCCAGCTCTGCATTTCTGTTCCTGAAACAGGCAACCCTTGCGCGCTAACGCTCCCTGGCGGCACTCAAAGCCAGATCAATCAGCCGCTCCAGCACCTCGCCTTCCTGCGCACCGGCGATGGCGTGCTCGCCGTCGATCAGGAAACACGGCACACCGTTAATGCCCAGCCGGTGCGCGTGAAGATTCTCCGCATGGACATGCTCGGACCCCTGGCCGGAGTTGAGGAAACGTTCGACGGCTCCGGCATCCATCCCCTCCTGCGCCGCCAGCATCGCCAGCACCGCCGGCGCGCCAATATCCAGCCCCTCCACGAAATGCGCCGCGAAAATGCGCAGCACCAGCCTGTCCGCCAGCCCGTCCCGGGCGGCTTCGCGTACCAGCCTGTGGGCGTCCACACTGCTTGGCGTGCGCCGGATCGCGGCGAAGTTGAACGCCACCCCTTCCGCGGCACCAAGCTCGGCGATGGAGGCATAAAGCCGCCTTGCCCGTTCCTCGGCGCCGAATTTCCGGATCATATAGTCCGCGCGGGACATGCCGCCGCGTGGCATGTCCGGGTTCAGCAGAAAGGGGCGCCAGCTTAACTGCACGTTCAGTTCCTGTCGGCGCGCCAGCAGAAAGGAAAGTCTCTTTACCCCCAGATAGCACCAGGGGCAGACGAAATCGAAAACGATCTCGACCGTAAGCCCGGCCGGCAGGGGGGCCAAAATGTTCATGGTGAAGTCCTAGCGTGTTTTACCGCCGGAAACGAGGGCGTTATGAGCCGCCAGCACAGCTTTGGCGAAACCGCACGCCTGGCATTGGGTTGTTAATCTTGTTTGAAACGGAATTATCTCTTAATTCCGCGCCATGACCGAAAATGAGAATATGCCGCCTGAAGACACCGCCCCGCAGGATGAGAAACTGCTGGAGGCACCCGATGAGCGCATCACCCGGCTTGAGCAGGAATTGCAGGAAATGCGCGACAAATGGCTGCGCGCCGAGGCTGAGATGGCTAATCTGCGCGCCCGCACCAAGCGCGAGGTTGAGGATGCTAGGCTCTACGCCGTGCAGAAATTCGCCAAGGATGTGGTGGAAGCGGCCGAGAACCTGAAACGCGGCATCGACAGCCTGCCGAAGCAGGCCGAGAGCGAGCCAGAGCTTGTTACCAAACTGCGTGACGGGTTCGAAGGCATCGAACGCGCTTTCGTCGGTATGCTGGAACGCAACGGCATAACCCGTACCGACCCCACCGGTGCGGTGTTCGACGCCAACTTGCACCAGGCCATGGCCGAGCAGGAAAACGCGGAGCACCC
>JAGWZS010000266.1 GCA_018971905.1 Rhodospirillales bacterium
CTTCGGCGTGCGCCCGCCATCCAGCACATTCATGTTGAGTGCAAAACGGGACTCCAGCTGCGTGGCGCGGAACAGCGAGGCCATCAGCATGTCCGCGTCCACCGTTCGGCTTTTTGGTTCAAGCACCAGGCGGATATGCTCGGCACTCTCATCGCGGATATCGCCCAGCAGCGGCAGTTTCTTCTCCGTCAGCAGCAGCGCGATCTGCTCGACGAGGCGCGATTTCTGCACCTGATACGGAATTTCGGTGATGACAATATTCCAGGTGCCGTGCTTGCCTTCCTCTTTCCGCCACACGGCACGGGTGCGCAAACTGCCGCGCCCGGTTTCATAGGCGCTCAGGATCGTCTCCGCGTCCTCCACCAGCTCGCCGCCCGTGGGAAAATCCGGCCCCTTCAGATGCTTCAGCAAATCCGTCGTGCTGGCTTCGGGGTTTTCGATAAGGTGCAGCGCCGCCGCGCAAACCTCCCCGGCATTATGCGGCGGGATCGAGGTTGCCATGCCCACCGCGATGCCCGCCGCGCCATTAGCCAGCAGGTTGGGGAACGCGCCAGGCAGCACCACCGGCTCCTGTTCCTCGCCGTCATAGGTGGGGCGGAAATCCACCGCGTTCTCGTCGATGCCGCGCAGCAGATATTCCGCGATCTCGGTAAGGCGCGATTCGGTATAGCGCATCGCCGCGGCGTTATCGCCATCCACATTGCCGAAATTTCCCTGCCCCTCGATGAGCGGATAACGGGAGGAGAAATCCTGCGCGAGGCGCACCAGCGCCTCGTAAATGGAGCTGTCGCCATGAGGGTGAAACTTACCCATCACATCGCCCACCACGCGGGCGCATTTCTTGAAGCCGGAGCGCGGATCCAACTTCAGCTGGTGCATAGCATAGATCAGCCGCCGGTGCACCGGCTTCAGGCCGTCGCGTACATCCGGCAGCGAGCGCGACATGA
Source organism: Rhodospirillales bacterium (assembly GCA_018971905.1). Classification (GTDB taxonomy): domain Bacteria; phylum Pseudomonadota; class Alphaproteobacteria; order Acetobacterales; family Acetobacteraceae; genus Acidocella. Next base: position 948 of record JAGWZS010000266.1, read on the forward strand.
TGGTGGAGAGCGCATAGGCGAGATACCGCTCGGAAAGCGCCGGGCCCAGCGCCAGATCTTCCACCCGCCCGAAATCATCCGGCATCGCCGCGTTCCTCATCCTCTAGTCTTGGGAGAGACGCTCATAAAGAGCCTGCCGCGCTTCTGGAAGGGGGCGGTGCCGCGCGCCGAACACATCACGGGCCAGAAAATGCCCGGTCAGGCGCAGAGCGGCCGCGCAATCCCCTGGCTCGGCCTCGCGCTCGCCCAACAGAAATTCAGGCAGCGGCAACAGCCTGTCCACCCATTCCCCGGCTTGCGAGAGCGTCACCGCCCGGCCCGTGCGCGGCGAAACAAAGGTCAGCCGGTCATTCCCCCCGGCGGAGGAAGAAAAATCCAGCCCGAAGCCCAGCTCGCGCAGCAGCACCAGCTCCCACCGGCAGAGTTCGGGCAAGGCAAAGCCGGGAATCTCGATTCCCGCCAGCAGCCGCAGCAGCCCCTCGAAACTGGCGGGGGCGGGTTCGCGCTCGGGCAATGCCTGGGCGGCCAGCTGGCAGGCGGCGCGCAAAACCGCGAGGCTCTGCGCATCCTCCATCGCCAGGGCGGCGGCGGGGCGCACCAGCTCCGCGCTATAGGCGCCCAACTGCTCGGGCAGACGCGCCGTCCAGCGGGCCGAGACAATATTGCCGATTTCCCACAACCCGGCCTGACGGCGGGATGCCCCGCCTTTGGCCAAGCCCCGCCGCAGCCCTTCGGGGGTTAGCAGCGTGACAATGAAATCGCCCTCACCATGCGGGGCGCGGTCCAAAACAATGCCGGGCCCTTCAAGCTCCACAGCACATTCAGCGCAGCGCCGCCTTGGCGCAGGCGGCCAGAAACCGCGCCGCCACGGGCAGAATCTCGTCGTTATAATCGTAGGCCGGGTTGTGCAGCCCGGCGCTGGGGCCGTTGCCGATCCAGGCATAGGCGCCGGGAATATCCGCCAGAAACCGCCCGAAATCCTCTGCCCCCATGGTCGGCTCCATGTCCCGCCGCAGCTTCAACCCCGCATGGTGGGCAGCCTCGGCGGCCAGTTCCGCGGCCTCCGGCTCATTGGCCGTGGGGGCTAAGTCCCCGCCGATCCATACATCCGCTTCCAGCCCGAAGGCCGCTGCAACCCCCTCCGCCGTTTCGGTCAGGCGGCGTTTCAGCAGCGCCATCGCATCGGCCGAGAACGCCCGGATGGTGCCGCCCATACTGGCGCGCTCCGGCACCTGGTTGTTCGCCTCGCCGGCCTTCAGCGTGCAGGTGGAAATTACCCCAGCCTGCAAGGGTGGCAGGTTGCGCGCCACAATGCTGTTCACCGCCACGATCAGCTGGGCGATGCCCTGCACCGGGTCCGCGCAGAGATGCGGCATACCGGCATGCCCGGCCCGACCTTTCAGCGTGATCTCGAAATTCGCCGCGCCCGCCATCACTGGTCCGGGATGCACCATCACCGTGCCCGCCTCCAGCCCCGGCCAGTTATGGTAGCCGAAGATGCGCTCCATCGGGAACCTCGCGAACAGCCCATCCTCCACC
>JAGWZS010000025.1 GCA_018971905.1 Rhodospirillales bacterium
CGCACCAGCTTGGCATCGCGCTCCGGGCTTGAAACAACCCTGAACCCAACCAGCCCGCGTGTGAGCATCGCAATTTGCGCCGCCCCCGCCTGTCCGGGGTCCTGCGGCAAAGAAATCATCGTCCCCACCCCATCCAACCGCGCGGTATCCTTAATTGCGGCCTCCACCTGCGCGGGTGAGCCCTGCAACCGTCTCACGTCCAGCACCACCAGCCGGTCATCTTCGGTCATGCCCAGCTTCAGCCCCACCGTATAATCCGGCCGCCGTCCTGGCCCGGCTGGCTTGCCGCAAGGTCCCAGGCCCGCACACTCATCTTCACATCCGGCGCCGCCGCCAGCCTGGTCACCGCCCCCACACGGAAGAGCCCACTCTCCCGCGCTTTCGGCGCCTGCTGATACATGGCCGCGAAAGCCCGCTCGCCCACTTCACGGCGGCGCCGTTCCAAATCCTCCATGCTTTGCAAGGCCGGCCACAACGCCTCGCCAACCCCCCGCCCCAGCTCGTCCCCAGCCTCAGCCAAAGCGGGCAGCCGCAAACACCGCCATCCGCCATCCGTCGCCAGCAGCCGTCCAGCCAGATCATCCTCGTGCCAGCGCGTCATAATCAGCACAATCCGTCCGCCCGGCTTCAACCTCGCCGTCAATTCCGCTCGGTACCAGTCGAACAGCATGTCCCGCTGTACCTGGCTTTCCGCTTCGGCCCAGTTCTTCACCGGGTCGTCGATCACAATCAGATCCGCCCGCCGTCCGGTAATCGGCCCGCGTACCCCGGCGGAGAAATATTCCTCTCCCCCCGCCAATGAGAATTTTGAAGACGCCTTCGCCGCCTTCGCAATCTCAACACCCAGCAAATCGCCGTGCTTCGCCAAGGTTGCCCGCACTCGCCCACCGAAATAATGCGCCAGAGACGCCGTATGCGCCACCGCGATCACCTGCGCGCCTTTGCCCCGCGCCATGAACCAGGCCGGAAACAACACCGACCCATAGGTTGATTTGGCCGAGCCCGGCGGCATCTGCACCATCAGCCGGTCACATGTTCCACCGCCACATCCTGCAAATGCCGGATCAGCAATTCATGATGTGGCGCAGGGCTCTGCCCCACATCGCTCATCGCCCGGCGGGAAAATTCCAAAAACCCCGCCGCTTCGCTTAGCCTTTTGATGAAGTCCCCGCCGTGTTCAGTAGAACCATTGTGGAAAGATGTGTACGTCAAACTGGGGCGGGTGGGCAATCATAAAATAACATAAAGTTAGAAAAACTATCTTTTTGCCAATCCCTCCTGAATCAGCTTGATCGCCTGCCCATGCCAGCGCTGCACGGATTTATGATCCGCCCCCAGCACCTCGCCCAGCCGCCGCCAGGGAAAAAGATGCCGCCCCGTTAGCGGGTGCACCAGCGCCCGCGCCCCGGCAATCCGCCGCAGCACATATTGCTTTTCGGGAACAAAAAGCAGCCACCCGAAGGCTTCATCCATCCGTGTCACCGTGGCCGCGCACGGCGCGGGCGGCTTCATTTTCGCACTCTCCCAGCCGTAGGCTTCCAACGCCGTATGCACCACATCCATCTTTGTTATGCGCAGTCCAGTGGAATACCCACGTGAGGGCATCGCCAGCATCGCCGCGCCCGCCTCTTCCAATCGTTCCACAATCTCTTCAGCGGTCATCATAGTTCGTCTCCCTCCGGAAAAGGCGCATCCGTCAGCAACCCCCAGGTCAACGGGTGCCCCGCCCGCAATGGCGGCCTGCCAGGGTCGTCCAACCCATCCTCATCGCGGCTTTTCATCACCGGCGCCGGGCGTAACGGCAGCGCCGCGTTCAAGCGCCGCCCCCGCTCAATCACTGTATTTCTCGACAGCCCCAACTCCTTGCCAATCGCCGCCCACGTGGCCCCCCCGTGGCGCATATCAACAATCACTTTGTCAGCTGCCTGCGTCCAAACCCTTGCCTGCGGCATGTCATCCTCCATCTGCCCGGCATACGTTAGTGATACTAACAATTGACGTCAAGAAATACTAACATTGAGTTTGCCCCTCGGCGTGTTAGACTGGCTGTATGGCATCAAAGAAACACCCCCCCGCAGAAACCGTCGGGGCGCGGATCAGGGCGTTACGCCTCGCCGCGGGCATGACTCAAGACGAATTCGCGGACAAGCTTAACGTTTCCCGCTCCGCCATCGCGCAATGGGAAACCGACCGCGCAGGCCAAGTCCGTGAAAACATGGAGAAAATAGCGAAGATCCTGAACACTTCGCTCGGTTATCTGGTTTCAGGTGAAACCGGCTCCCTGCTGGGGGACGAGCTCGCCCTCATGCGGCTTTATCGCGCCTGCTCGCAGGAAGACCGCCGGATGCTTCTGCTCACCGCCCGCCGCTTGGCGCGCAGCTAGCTCACTCCTCCCCAGGCTGTAGCAGCCGCAACTCCCGATAAACCCCGCTTTCCCGCGCGAAATTGCGGTTATAATACGGGTCCCTGGGCAGCACGGCCTTATGCCGTTGCAGCATCACCTCGTTTTCGAACATGAACCGCGCCAGCTTGGCATGGTTGAAATCATCGCCCCGGCTAACGCTTTCCCGGTGCTCAGCCACCGAATCCGGCATGAACAGGATTTTCTGCCCGGCCTGTCGCAGCTTCACGCATAAATCCACATCGTTGAACGCCACGGAAAGCTCGTGTTCATCAAATCCGCCCACCGCCTCGAAGGCAGATTTGTGCACCAGCATGCAGGCCGCCGTCACCGCGGAAACCTCCTGCGCCGCAATGGCATGGGCCATGTAGCCCGGCGCATCGGCGCCCAATCCCCGGAATGCATGGTCCGCCACCCCGCCAACACCCAGCACCACGCCGGCATGTTGCACGGTTCCGTCCTCATAGAGCAGCTTCGCCCCCACGGCGCTTACGCTTTCATCGGCCAGCGCCTCATCCAGCATCCGCCGCAGCCACCCCGGCTCATCCACAAACACGTCGTTATTCATGAACAGCAGAAACTCATGCTTCGCCGCCCGCACCCCGATGTTATTGATGCGCGAATAATTAAACGGCTCGGCAATCCGCAGCACCCGCGTGCCCTCGATATTCGCCTGCGCCGCCGCAAACCGCTCCGCCTCGGGTGTGGTGGACCAGTTATCCAGCAGAATAATCTCGTAACTCACCCCCTTGGTATAGGCCCTGATCGCCTCCACACACTCCAGCGTCATTTCCACGTGGTCACGATAGGGAATCAGAATCGAAACCCCCGCTTTCCTCACCCGCGCCGCCGGAAATTTCCAATTCACCTTGTAACAGGTCAGGCTCCCGCGCGGCTCCACGTTCGCTGGCAGCCCCCGCCGTTCAATATGGGCCTGCACCGCCGCCGCCCCGGCCAGTGCTGCCTTCGGCTTCGCCCCTGTCCCCGCGGCCGCGGTTGAACTCGCGGTCTTGCGCCAATGGTACAAAATTTCCGCCACATGATGGATCTGCTCCGGCGCCAACCCTTCCACCAGCCGCAGCAGCAAATCATGGTCTTGCGCCCCATCCGGTGCTGGGTCCAGCCCGCCCGCCGCGCGCAAAACGCCCGCCTCCACCATCACCAGATGGCAGATGTAATTAATATCCAGCAGGAACCGATGGTTGAAATCCGGCTTGAAATGCGGCTCGCTGAAGCCCCCGCCGCGCTCCACCTTATCCTCGTCGGAATACAGCAGCTTCGCCCCCGTCGCCGCCTTCAGCCCGTCATTCGTCGCCCGGGCAATGCCACCATTCTTCTTGCGTGTAATCAGCCTTATCCGCCCATCCAGCGCGGTCAAATCCTTCATCACCGCCGCCAGGGTCGCGTCTCCCCCGGCATCATCAATCAGCAGCAGCTCCCAATTTTCATGGGTCTGCGCCCGCACGCTGTCCACGGCGGCCAGAAAATCGCCCACGCCGGGCCGGTAAACCGGGCAGACCACCGAAACCTTGGTGCCTGTCACATCGGCCGCCCCATAGCGCGCCCTGGCCCGGGGCAGAGCCAGCGGGCGGGCCTCCAGGGCCCAGCGTGGATAATCCGACAGCAAAAACCGTTCCCGTGGAATCGCCGCCTTCAACTCTTTCTTTAAATGATACGCGAAGCTGAACAGCTCGTCGGTCCGCTTAATCAGCGCTTCTATTTTCTCACGCGCCGAATCCCCAGGGAAGCTTATCTCCAGCGGGCTGCCGCTCAGCTCCTCCCGCTCGGGCAGAGAAAAGAGTCTCAGCGCCACCTGCTCGCGGCGGCGCTGCTCCGGCGGCGGCGCAAAGGCAAACCCACAAGCCGCATCGCACCCCACCGCCGTGGCCACATCGCCGCGGAACTGGTCCGCCAGCAGCTCCGCCACCGGCTGGCCCTCGTGCGTCACCAATATCCGCACGCCACCCAGCTTGGTGCCCGCCTTGTCGTCCACCCGCAGCGCCCAGCCCTGGATCAGCCCGTCCACCATGCCATCCACCACGGCCATCAGCCGCTCCGGCTTTTCCAGCACGAAACTATATTGTTCCACCGCGCCGCCCGCGCGGGAGCTTATCGGCAGCGGCGTTCCGTCCAGCGCGGTAAACCGCAGCACGTGGCGCACCCCATCCCAATACCGCTCGGGTATCCTGTAGCTGAATCCAATCCGGCTATTCGCCAGATTCACCAGCCGGCTGTCCTCGCGGTGCAGGTCACAGGTAACCACGTCCTCAATCATGGCGTCGATCACCACGCGCATCCGCAAACTTTCCGCGGGCTTATCGAAATCCACCGCCCAGCCGCCAATCTCTGTCTCTCCGGTCCGGTCCAGGAAGCATAGCATCTTGCGTTCCGCCCGCGGCGCAGCCCCTTTCGCCATGGCCTTGCGCACCATCTCAGCCCTTGCCCCAGAATTCTTCACGCTCTCGCCTCCAGCTGCCGCAACGCCCCGGGCAAAAGCCGCGCCAGCCGCTCCGCCCATTCCGCCTGTCCCGTCTCATCGGCAATCAAATCCTGCCGAATCTCAAGCTCCAGATAATCCAGCCCATTGCGTTCGGCATGAACCGGCACCCCATAATCGGTCTCATCGCTTACCCGGTAGGGCGCATTTTCTGCCACCGCCAGCCCGCCGTCGGCCCGCAGCAAATCTGCCAGAATCTTCGAAAGCCTGGGGTTCCGGTTATATAAAACCGCCACATGCATTGGCCGCGCCGCGCCCAGATAAACCGGGGTGAAACTATGCATCGCCACATAAATCGTGCGCGCCCGCACCGCCACCAGCCGCCCGATCGTCCGGTGGTACGGCTCAAAAATCGCCTCCCGCCGCGCGACCTTTGCCGCCTCGTCCAACCCCTGATTACCAGGAATGGCCGTCGCCTCGCTCACCTCGGGAAACGCGCTGGCCCAGCCGGGGTTGCGGTTACAATCGATCACCAGGCGTGAGTAGTTTTGCAAAATCGCGGTGGCGTCCAGCGCCGCGCTCAAGCGCCGCGTTACCTCCGCAATGCCTATATCCCAGGCAATATGCCGGTCCAGCTCGGCCTGGCTTACGCCCAAATCCCCCAGCCTGCGCGGAATTACCCGCCCCGCATGGTCCGCCGTCAGCAGAAACGGGCTTGGCCCCACCTCGCGGAGCACTTCATAAACCGGGGCCTCGCCATCCTCCAGCAACCCCATCTCAATGCTGCCAGTTCATCCGCCCGGGCCGCGCCCCGGCCGGGTGAAACTCAACCCACTCGCCATTGCCAACGGAAATCCCGGTCAACGCCAGAATAAATCCCCAGTGGCTCACCAGCAGCGTCGTGTGCTCATCATCGCGCTGCCGCATCGCGGCCCTGAACGCATCCGCCCTTGCCACAACCTCCGCCTCGCTTTCTGTCTCCTCATGCCACCAGCGCTCCGGCAAATGCCCAAACTCATACTGCGGAAACCGCGCCGCCAGCAAAGCCGGAGCGGTACCTATGTCGCACGTAAACGCGGTACGCTCCCGCACCTCGTGCATCACCTCCACAGTTACGCCCGGCAAGGCCAGAAAAGGCTGCACCGTCTGCAGCGCCCGCACATAGGGGGAAACTATCACCCTGGTTATCCCGGCCCCCGCCAATTCCTCCACCGCCGCCCGCGCCTGCCCATGGCCCAACGCCGTCAGCTCCGGGTCCTCAATCCCCGGGTCCCGCCTTGTCTCGGTGAAATGCAGGTTGAAAAAGCTTTGCCCGTGGCGGAGCAGAAACATGAAACTTCCTTCAGCATGGCGCGGCTTGCCGGCACGCCCATTGCACCATATGTCTGGCCGCGCGCCAACAGGCGCCTGGTCCAATTTCGCGGCCGCCTTGGCTTGCATCGTGGGGCGCGTTGCGCCAGTTTACACATGAACAGAGGATCCCCGTGGCCGGTAACGCACTCCAATCCCTCGGCGGCTTTCCCGTCGTCCTGGTCATTTTCGCGGGCATTGCGCTCCTTCTCGTGCTTCGCCTGCGCTCAGTCCTGGGCAAACGCGTCGGGTTTGAAAAACCGCCGTTCCAGCCCGGCGCGGCCCCGGGTTTCCAACCCGGCCCGGTCATTGATGGCCAGGCCCTGCCGGTCTCAGCCCCCGGCCGCTCCATCCCAAACCCGCATTCGGATGTCGGCCAGCGCCTGATGCAGATCGTCAACCGCGACCCGCAATTCGATCCGCCGCAATTCCTCACCCAGGCGGAAGCCGCCTTTCGCAGCATCGTCACCGCCTTCGCGAATAGCGACCGCACCACCCTGCAGTCTCTACTCACCCCGCATGTGTATGAAACCTTCAATGCCGCCATCGCCGCCCGTGGCGAAACCGGCGGCCACCAGCGTACGGAAATCAAATCCATTCTTTCCGCCGGCATCGAAGACGCGCAAATCTCCGGCAGCCTCGCCGCCGTCATCGTCCGCTTCGTCTCCGCCCAGTCCACCCAAAAGCTGGATGCGGCGGGCAACCCCATCCCCGGCAGCGGTGAACAAGCCGATATCTGCGACATCTGGACCTTCGAGCACGACCTGCGCGGCCAGGACCCCGCCTGGCGCCTCGCCGCCGCACGCAGCTGTTAACACCATGCGCCGCCTTCCGCTTTTTGCCGCCGCCCTGGCCCTGGCCGCCTGCACCCCCCAGCAACAGCCGCAAACCGGGGCCTACGCGCCGCCAGGCCAGGCGCTTCCCGTCACCCAGCTGCCCGGCTGGCAGCTGAACAACGCGGCAGCCTCGCTCGCCAGTTTCGTCATAAGCTGCAAGGCCCTCCTGCTCATGCCGCCAGACACATCACTCGGCGGCACCGGCCTTGCCCAAACCCTCGCCGGCCAGGCCGGCCTCTGGCAGCCCGCCTGCACAGCGGCCGAAGCCACACCCCCGGGCGACAACGCCGCCGCACAGCAATTCTTTGAAAATTGGTTCACCGCCTACGCCATCCCTGGCCCGGCACTCATCACCGGCTATTTCGAGCCCGAGGTTCCAGGCTCCGAGAACGAGCGCCCCGGCTATCATGTGCCACTCTACTCCAGGCCCGCCGTGGCCTCGCTGGCGGATCTACCGCGCGCCGCGATCGATGCCGGCGCCCTCCACCGCAAGGCTCCTGTCACGGCCTATGTCACCAACCCGGTTGACGCCTTCATGCTGCAAATCCAGGGATCGGGCCGAATCCTCCTGCCGGACGGCAACATTCTGCGTGTGGGGTTCGATGGCCAGAACGGCCAGCCCTACACCCCCATCGGCCGCGTGCTGGAGCAAATGGGCGCCCTCCAGCCGGACGATGTCAGCTACCAATCCATCTCCGCCTGGCTGAAATCCCACCCGGCTCAGGCCCAATCGGTTATGGAGCAGAACGCGCGCTACGTCTTCCTCGCCCCGCTTGGCCCTCTACCCGCGAACGAAGGCGCCCCCGGCGCGCTCGGCGTGCCGCTCACGGCTGAACGCTCCGCCGCCATAGACAAATCAGCCATGCCGCTGGGCGCGCCGCTGTTCATCGCCACCACAGACCCCATCACCGGCGCGCCTTTGAATCTCCTCACCATCACACAAGACACCGGCGGCGGCATCCACGGGCCAGACCGGGCAGACATCTTCTTCGGCGCCGGCCCTGATGCCGAGGAAGTCGCGGGCTCCATGCGCCAGCCCGGGCAGCTTTATCTTTTGCTGCCCAAAGCGCCCGCCCCCTAAAACCTGGTTGCCTTGTCCGTCCGCGCGCAAACGGCTACAGGCTGCGGTGTGACGATAAGGAATGTCCGATGACCTCCAGCCCTGTTCAACAAAACGGAACGGCTGAAAAACTCCGGCTCACCGCCCTCATCGGCGTCCTTGGCGTGGTCTATGGCGATATCGGCACCAGCCCGCTTTACGCGCTGCAAACCTGCCTGTCCTATTTCAGCGGCTCACATCTGGTGGCTGAGGATGTTCTGGGCGTTCTCTCCCTCATCACCTGGGCGCTCATCATCACCGTCACGCTCAAATACGTCACCTTCATCATGCGGGCTGACAATAACGGCGAGGGCGGCACGCTTTCCCTCATGGCCTTGGCCAGCCGTGTCGCCCGCAACGAGCGCACCCGCATCGCCGCGGGTCTGGTCGGCATTGTCGGGGCCGGGCTGTTTTTTGGTGACGGCGTCATCACCCCGGCCATCTCCATCCTCTCCGCGGTTGAGGGCATTGAGGTCGTGGCGCCGAATTTGAACGAGCTTGTGCTGCCCATCGCCATCGCCGTTATTGCCGCGCTCTTCTTCATCCAGCGCCACGGCACCGCCGCCGTCGGCCGGGCCTTCGGGCCGGTCATGGCGCTTTGGTTCCTCAGCATTGGCGCGCTGGGCCTGTCACAAATCATCCACCACCCTGGCGTTTTCATCGCCCTTAACCCCTGGTTCGGCGCCAGCTTCATCATCCGGCACGACCGTTTGGCCTTCCTCGTCCTGGGGGCCGTGGTGCTGGCCGTTACCGGGGCTGAGGCACTCTATGCGGATATGAGCCATTTCGGCCGCAAACCCATCCGCGCTTCCTGGCTGTTCTTTGTGCTGCCCTGCCTGCTGCTGAATTATTATGGCCAGGGCGCGCTGGTCATCGCCAACCCTGCTGCTGCCAGCAATCCGTTCTTCAAAATCGCCCCGCATGTCCTGCAGGTGCCGCTCATCCTGCTGGCCACGCTGGCCACGGTCATCGCCAGCCAGGCCGTCATCTCCGGCGCGTTCTCGGTCGCGCGCATGTGCGTGCAGCTCGGCCTGCTGCCGCGCATGGAAATCCGCCACACCAGCGAGACGGAACAAGGCCAGATCTACGTGCCGCAGGTCAACACCATCCTCGCCATTGGCGTGCTGCTGCTGGTGCTCACCTTCCGCTCTTCGGCCAATCTGGCCTCAGCCTACGGCATCGCCGTCACCGGCACCTTTTTGTGCGACAACACGCTCGCCGCCTTTGTCTACCGCCGCCAGTTCGGCTGGTCACGCGCGGCCACCATCTCGGTTTTCGGCCTCATCGGGGTGGTAGACCTTGCCTTCTTCTCGGCCAACTCCCTCAAAATCGTCGAGGGCGGCTGGGTGCCCCTGGCCATTGGCTGCACCATCATCCTCATCATGACCACCTGGCGCCGTGGCCGCTCCCTCATCCTCGCCCGCTGGATGCAGGACAGCCTGCCCCTTTCCACCTTCCTCAACCGCCTGCCGCAATCGCGCATCGTGCGCGTGCCCGGCACCGCCGTATTCATGACCGGCAATCTGGACTACGTGCCCAACGCCCTTCTGCACAACCTCAAACACAACAAGGTCCTGCACGAGCAGGTGTTCTTCGTCACCGTCCGCAATCTGGATGTCCCCCAGGCTGACCCTGGCGAACGGGCAAGGGTCGAGGAGGTCTCGCCCGGCATCTATAAGGTCACCCTCTATTACGGCTTCATGGAAAGCCCGAACGTCCCCCGCGCGCTGGAAAGCCTCACCGCCCAGGGCATCGAGTTCAAAACCATGCAGACCAGCTATTTCCTTGGCCGCGAAACCGTGGTCCCCGCCTCGGTGCCCAAGCTGCGCTTCATCCGCCGCTGGCTGTTTCTGTTCCTGGCCCGCAACGCTCTCACCCCCACGGAATTCTTCCGCATCCCGTCAGACCGTGTGGTCGAACTCGGCGTCCGCATCGCCGTCTAACCGTCACCCCAAACCGGAAAGCGCGGCCCGTACCCGCGCCAGACATTCCTCTTTCCCCGCCACGCAGCCGCCGTCCATCCACCAGCGCCGCACTTCGGCCAGCATCTCGCCCATCTCCGGCCCCGGCTTCACCCCCAGCGCCGCCAAATCCCGCCCCTGCAAGGCAAACACCGGCCGCTCCATCTCTGCCAGCCGCGCCCGCAACACAGCCGCATCACCGCCCCGCAGCCAACTCTGGCCAATCAGCACCTCATGCGGCGCATCCGCCAGCGCCCGGCGCAACGCCGCATCGTCATCCTCAGGCTTCAACACAAACGGCGCGCGCCACGCCGCCAGCCTCGCCGCCTCGCCGCCACTCAAGCGCAACCGCGCCGCCAAGTCCTCATCCGTCAACGCCACCACCCGCAGCAACGGATCAACCGGCGCCCCGCGCTCCAGCAGCGCCTCCAACCGGGCCACATCCGCACCCGGCAGCACAATCTCCAGCACGCCGGTTTCACGCATCAGTTTCACGGCAGCCAGCGGGGCAGGGGCCGTCAGAATCTTTTTCACCTCGCTCCACACCCGCTCCACGGAAAGCTGCCGCACGCCATGCCGCGCCGCCGCAATCGCCGCCACCGCCCGGCCATCCGCCCGGCCGCGCCCATAGCGCGCAAAAAACCTGAAAAACCGCAAAACCCTTAAATAATCCTCGGCAATCCGTTCCGCCGCATCCCCCACAAACCGCACAAGCCCGGCCGCCAGATCCGCCCGGCCGCCGAAATAATCGAACAGCTCGCCTTGCTGCGTGCAGCTCATCGCGTTGATGGTAAAATCCCGCCGTGCCGCGTCCTCGCGCCAGTCATCGGTAAAGGCCACAATTGCGTGCCGCCCGTCCGTCTCCACATCCCGGCGCAGGCTCGTCACCTCAAAGCCGCGCCCGCCGGCCACAATCGTCACCGTGCCATGCTCAACCCCGGTCGGCACCGCCTTCAGCCCGGCCGCCTTTGCCCGCGCCATCACCTCTTCTGGCCTCAGCGGCACGGCAAAATCCACATCCGCCACCTCGCGGCCGGCCAGCATGTCGCGCACCGCCCCACCCGCTATCCGGGCCTCCGGCAGCGCCGCCCAAACCTCATCCATGCCCGGCAGATTTATCACCCCACCCCCCGCAGCCGCTGCGCCAGCCGCCATAATATCTCCGCCGTGGCCCCCCAGATCACATGGTCCTCATGCGGCCATACCCAGAATTCCCTTACCCCCATCTGCCTGATAGCCCTCCGGCGGACAGGATATTGCGGGTTCAGCAACACCGAGAACGGCAGAAGAAACACCTCTTCCACCTCTGCGGTCGCGGGCAACAAGGCCACCTTTTCAGGCACCAGCGCTACCACCGGCGAGATATGAAATTGCGTGACCGTCATCACATAATCATCCATCCGGCCCAGAATTTCCACCTGCGCCGGGTCCAGCCCCACCTCTTCCTGGGCCTCGCGCAGGGCGGCGGCCTCGGGGGTGGCGTCATATGGCTCAATCTTGCCACCGGGAAAAGAAACCTGGCCAGGATGCGCGGCCATCCGCGCGCTGCGCCTTGTCAGCCACACGCCCCTTCCGGGCTCCAGCGCCACCAGCACCGCCGCCGCGCGCAATTGCCCTTGCTGCAAAACCTTATAAGCAGACCCTAACGGAAACGCCGCGCGCAACATCCCGGCCCTCACGCGGCACCGCCCGACTCACGCGCAATCAGCATCCCGGCAGCTTGGCATGTCCCCCAGCGGGAAAAACACCCCCTGGCTCCACACACCCAGCGCCTTGCGGCCATTAACAATCCCTGGCTCGGCCAGCGCCACCAGCTCATAATAGGTCGCGCGGTTAATCCGCGCCTCAATCGGGTATCTGCCTTTGCCATCACGAATATGAAGATACGGCGTTGGCTCGCAACTCAGCAAATCGTGAGAAATCCGGATCGGATGCTCCCGCCCCGCCGTCACGCATTGGTCCACATTCGTGCGGAAGCACAGCGTCTGGTCGCGCCCGTTGCCACTCCATTCCAGCTCCACCGCCAGAAAAGGCGCATCCTCCACCTCTATCCGCCCGCGCTCCGCTGGAGTCTCAAGAATGAATTTACCGGCCTCGTCGCGCGTCAGCACAGTTGCAAAAAGGCAGATCATCGGCTTGCGTGCAATCGGGCTGCCCTTATACAGCCAGGTTCCGTCGCGCTTGATCAGAAACGGCAAATCCCCGCAATCCGCCACTTGGCGCGGCGGCGCACCCTTCGCGCATATCTGCCCTTTCTCCTCGCTTACCACCCGCTTCAACGCGCCCAAACTCCTCTGCCCTTCCGGGGATATAGGTACCCGCCTGCGCGGTTCAAACAGGCAAACCCGCCGCGGTGGCGCATCAGGCAACGCTGTGGCAACATTAAGGCCACCCGCCCACCAATTTCCGAAACCCTTGGCATTTTTGCCCGGCTTTCGCTAAACCCCGGGCATGAAATACGATGTCATCGTCATCGGCGGCGGCCATGCGGGCACGGAAGCCGCCGCCGCCGCCGCGCGTTACGGCGCGCGCACGGCCCTGGTCACGCAAAGCCTCGCCCGCGTGGGGGAGATGTCGTGCAACCCGGCCATCGGCGGCATCGGCAAGGGCCATCTGGTCCGCGAGATCGACGCGCTGGACGGGCTGATGGCCAAAGCGGCAGACGCTGCCTGCATCCATTTCAAATTGCTTAACCGCGGCAAGGGTCCGGCGGTGCGCGGCCCGCGCGCCCAGGCAGACCGTGTTCTCTACCGCAACGCCATCCAGGCGCTGCTTGCCGCACAGGCCAACCTTACCATATTAGAGGACGAAGCCGCCGGGTTCGAAATCACCGCTGGCCGCCCCTCCGGCGTCAAGCTCGCTTCGGGCAAAACCCTCGCCTGCGCCGCCGCCGTGCTCACCACCGGCACCTTCCTCAACGGCGTCTTGCATTTCGGGCCGGAGATGCAGCCCGG
>JAGWZS010000026.1 GCA_018971905.1 Rhodospirillales bacterium
GATTGACGGGCAAGGGGGGGCACGACTATACCCCGCCAACACGCCGCGCCGGGGACGGTTCGGCGACTGTTTTTGTTTGTTTTTTGCTGGAGTAGAACGCCGTGAAACGGACCTATCAACCTTCCAAGCTCGTCCGCAAGCGCCGGCACGGTTTCCGCGCCCGCATGGCGACGGTCGGTGGCCGCAAGGTGATCGCCAGCCGCCGCGCCAAGGGCCGCGCCAAGCTTTCCGCCTGATCGCGCGCCAGGCGCGCTGCCCACGCTGATGGCCAAGGCCCAAACCCCGCCCGCCAGGCTAACCCGGCGCGCAGAGTTTTTGCGCTTGGCCGCGCGGGGACAAAAAATAGCTAAGCATGGTTTCGTGCTCCAGGCCGCTAAGGGTGGCGTGGCGGACGTGCTGCGCGTGGGCTATACGGCTACCAAAAAAATCGGCAACGCCGTTACCCGCAACCGCGCCAAGCGCCGGCTGCGGGAGGCAGCGCGGCTGGTTCTGGCCGGGCAGGCCATGCCGGGCGTTGAACTGGTGCTGATCGCGCGGCGCGAGACCGGAGACATCGAATTCTCCCGGCTTAAACAGAATTTCGCCAAAGCGCTGGACGAGGCATTGGCATGAGCCCCGCAGCTCTGATGCTTTCCGGCGCTGTGCGAGCCTATGAACTCACGCTGCGCCCCGTTATAGGCGCGAATTGCCGTTACTACCCTTCCTGCAGCGCCTATGCGCGCGAGGCCCTGGCTTGCCATGGCGCCGCGAAGGGCAGCCTGCTCGCGGCACGGCGCATTCTGCGCTGTCATCCCTTCCACCCCGGCGGATACGACCCGGTCCCCACTCCCAAGGATAGCTGAACCTGATGGATTCGAAGCGCCTCATCCTCGCCCTTGCCATATCCTTCGGCATCCTGGCCATTTTCACTGTCGTGCAGGAGAGGTTTTTCCCTGCCCCGCACCCGGTGCAGACCGAACAGCAGGCCAGCCAGGCGGCGGTGGAGGCCGGCCCTGGCGCGGCGCTTGGCGCGCCAGCCAATGGCCCGCGCCTGACCGTGGATGCGCCGATGCTGAAAGGCAGCATCGGCCTGACCGGCGCCATGTTCGACGATGTGGTGCTGAAGCAGTACCACGAGACCATCGCCAAAAATTCACCGCTGGTGCAGATTGAAGGCCGGCGCGGCAGTGCCACCCCGTCCTACGCCCAGTTTGGCTGGACCGCGGCTTCCGGCATAAAGGTGCCGGACGACAATACCGTGTGGACGCCCAGCGCCCCGGAACTGACGCCGGACAGCCCCGTGACCCTTTCCTGGAATAACGGCCAGGGGCAGATTTTCCAGCTCTTATTGAGCATTGACGATAAATTCATGTTCACCGTCACGCAGAATGTGGTGAACCATGGTGCCGCCGCTGTTACCTTTTTTCCCTGGTCGCGCGTGGTGCGGGACTACAAGCCGAAAGAGCAGTCCAACTGGGTGCTGTTCAACGGCCCACTCGGCGTATTCAATGGCACGCTGAAACAGGAAGGCTATGTGGCGCTGAAGAACGCTGGTGAAAAAGCGCCTGGTGGAGTGGCTTATTCCACCTCCACGCCAGGTGGCTGGAGCGGCATTACCGACAAATACTGGCTGACGGCCATTGCCCCGGCGCAATCAGCGCAGATGAACGCCAGTATGAGCTACAACACCGTGAGCGACGGTGACGGCGGGGCCTACCAGACCAGCTTCATCACCCAAAGCCCGCTGAGCGTGCCCGCGGGCGGGCAGGCGGGCTTTACCAGCCACCTGTTCACCGGCGCCAAGGTGGTGAAAATTCTGGATTATTACCAGAATACCTACCATATCCCGAATTTCTACAAGGCGGTGGATTTCGGCGCGCTTTATATCATCACCAAGCCGATTTTCTTCTGCCTGGACTGGCTGAATACGCTCACCGGCAATTTCGGCCTGGCGATTATCATCTTCACAATTGGGGTGAAGCTGCTGTTCTTCCCGCTGGCCAGCTACTCCTACCGCTCGATGGGCCGGATGAAGGCGCTGCAACCGAAAATCGCGGCGTTGAAGGAGCAATACAAGGACGACCAGACCAAGCTCCAGCAGGCCACGATGGAGTTGTACAAGGCCGAGAAGATCAACCCGGCTTCTGGCTGCTTGCCTATGCTGGTGCAAATTCCGGTTTTCTTTTCGCTCTATAAAGTGATCTTCATCACCATTGAGATGCGGCACGCGCCGTTCTACGGCTGGATTCACGATCTTTCCGCACCGGACCCGACGAACATTTTCAACCTGTTCGGCCTGCTTCCGTTCGATCCGACCATGATCAACCCGATCCTGCATGTCGGTCTGCTGCCGATCATCATGGGCTTCACCATGTATCTGCAGCAGAAGCTGAATCCGGCTCCGGCTGACCCGGCACAGCAACGCATGTTCCAGTTTATGCCGATCATCTTTACCTTCATGCTGGCGCGCTCGCCCGCGGGGCTGGTGCTATACTGGGCGTGGAACAACATTCTTTCGGTGGGGCAACAATGGCTGATCATGCGCAGGGCGATGGCGCCCAGGCAGAAAATAGTCCCGGCGAAGAGCTGAAATTTGAAAGCGCCGGGCCCAGCCCGGAGCAGATCGAGGCGGGGCGCAAGCTGTTCGCCTCGCCGTGCGAATTCTTCTATGCCGCGCAGGCGCTGGAGCATCTGCCGGCACCTCGCGGCAATGAGATTGCGCTGGCGGGGCGCTCCAACGTCGGCAAATCCTCGCTGATCAACGCGATCACCGGGCGCAAGGCGCTGGCGCGGGTTTCGCACCAGCCGGGGCGCACGCGGCAGCTAAACTTCTTTGAGTGCCAGGCCGGGCCGGTGGTGCTGGTGGATATGCCAGGCTATGGTTATGCCGAGGCACCGAAGGAGATTAAACGCGACTGGCAGGGGCTGATGCTGGATTATCTGCGCGGGCGCCCCAATCTGCGCCGCGTGTTCCTGCTGCTGGACGCACGGGTGGAGGTAAAGGTTTCAGACCTCACGGTGATGGAGCTGCTGGACCAATCCGCCGTGCCGTTCCAGATTGTGCTGACAAAGGCGGATTCGGTGAAACCGGGCCCCTTGAAGCGCAAGCAGGAAGAGGTGCTGGCTTTGGTGGCGACGCATCCCGCCGGGCTGAACCAGATTATCACCACCTCCAGTGCCGGTGGCATCGGTATTGAAGAACTGCGCGCCGCCATTGCCGAATTCGTTGAATGAGGACGAGATGAACAGCGAAGATATCACAGACGCCGCCCGGGAAGCGCATATCGTCACCAAGGTGCTGCCTTATCTACGCCGCTATGCCGGGGCCACGATCGTAGTGAAATATGGTGGCCACGCCATGGATGGTTCGCTGGCCAATGAGTTCGGCCGTGATATCGCGCTGCTGAAGCAGGTGGGTATCAACCCCGTGGTGGTGCATGGCGGCGGGCCGCAGATCAACGCGATGCTCCAGCGCCTTAACATCCAGTCCAGCTTTGTGCAGGGGCTGCGGGTAACGGATGCCGCCATGGTAGAAGTGGTGGAAATGGTGCTGGCCGGCACGGTGAACAAGCAGGTGGCTGGGCTGATCAACGCCGCCGGCGCTCTGGCGGTGGGTATTTCTGGCAAGGATGGTGGGCTGATCCGCGCGCGCAAGCTGCGCCGTACTTATAAAGACCCGGATTCTGCTATCGAGAGCGTGCTGGATCTTGGCTATGTGGGCGAGCCGGCGTTTATCGATACACGCGTGATCCATGCGCTGACCGGTGCCGGGCTGATCCCCGTGATCGCGCCGGTGGGGGCGGGCGAGGATGGCCAGACCTATAACATCAATGCCGATACGGTGGCGGGTGCCATCGCCGGTGCGTTGAACGCGCAACGCCTGCTGATGCTGACAGACGTGCCGGGCGTCTTGGACAAGACCAAGCAATTGCTTAGCGATTTGTCGCTCACGCAGATCCGCGCTTTGATCGCGGATGGCACGATTTCCGGCGGTATGATTCCAAAAGTGGAAACCTGCATGGAGGCAGTCACCTTGGGCGTGAAAGGTGCCACCATTCTGGATGGCACCGTGCCACATGCGCTGCTGCTGGAGCTGTTTACCGAGCACGGTATCGGCACGATGATTCACAAATGAACGCAACGATCTACCATAACCCGAAATGCGGCACCTCGCGCAACGCGCTACAGCTTCTGCGCGAGGCCGGAATTGAGCCAGAGATTGTTGAATATCTGAAAACCCCGCTCTCCGGCAAAGAACTTGCGGAGCTTGCCAAGAAACTTGGCAGCGCATCGGCGCTGTTGCGCACCAAGGAGCCGCTGGCTGCCGAGCTTGAACTGGAGGGGGCGGACGACGATGTTATTCTAGCCGCCATCGCCAAGCACCCGGTTCTGCTCAACCGTCCCCTGGTGATAACGAACAGGGGCGCGAAGATGTGTCGGCCAGCCGAGTTGGTGCGCGAACTTATCTAAAATACCGGTTGCCGGGTGTGCCACCCAAACGTTGTGTCCGGGGTGCGCTGCCTGGCTACGGGCGGGACCTTGCAGCGCGCGGCCCGCCGGTAAGCCAGTAATGCCTTGGTTTCCTCGGCGCAGATGCACAGAAAATATAAACAGCCCAAGGCAGAGACCAAGCCAATAACGACGCTGGGATCTACAGAAAATAGCCAAGACATGACGAATTTCCCTTCTAAAACAGGCTCATTTGCAGGCTAACCGGAGTGCGGCCAGGAACACGGAATTGCGAAACATCCAGCCGGTAGCGTTCTTTATTGAGACCCAGCCGCTGCACGGCCCGGGTGAAACGCTGTGCCATTAGCCCGACATAGGGGCCGGTGCCGGTGAAGCGTGTATGAAATTGTGAATCACTCAACTGCCCCGCGCGGCTTTGCCGGATCAGGCTGAGTACATGCGTGGCGCGATTTGGTAGATATTTCTGTAGCCAATCCGTGAACAGCGCACTCAGCTCGTGCGGCAGGCGCAGCATGGTGGTGTAAGCGCTGGTCGCGCCCGCTTTCGTGGCTTCCGCAAGTATCCGCTCCATTTCGGCATCGTTAAGGCCGGGGATCATTGGTGAGACCATTACCCCCACCGGAATGCCTGCTTCGGCAAGCTCTGAGATCGCGGCAAGGCGCCGGGCGGGGGAGGCGGCGCGCGGCTCCATGGCCCGGGCCAAGGCGGGGTCTAGTGTGGTGATGGACACATGTACCTTCGCCAGCCTGCTCGTGGCCATACGGACGAGAATATCCTTATCCCGTGCCACGCCGGCGGATTTGGTAACGATGCCAACAGGATGATTGAAGCGCTCCAGCACCTGCAGAATCGAGCGGGTAATGCCAAGCGTGCGCTCCACTGGCTGGTATGGGTCTGTATTTGAGCCAAGTACGATGACGCCAGGCTTATAGCCGGGGCGTGACAGCTCTTTTTCCAGCAGGCTGGCGGCCTCCGGCTTGAATATGATCTTCGTCTCGAAATCCAGCCCCGGGGAAAAGCCAAGATAAGCGTGGCTTGGTCTGGCGAAACAATAAATGCAGCCGTGTTCGCAGCCTCTGTAGGGGTTTACGCTCGTATCGAAGGCGAGGTCAGGGCTGTCGTTCCGTGCAATGATGCTGCGCGCGGCATCGCGGAGCAGCGTTGTCTGCGGCCGTTCCCGCTCTTCCTCATGGTCCCAACCGTCGTCGAAAGCTTCCAGCCGCTCCGCGTTGAAGCGATTGGCCGGATTCAAACCCGTGCCACGCCCCTTGATGGCGCCAGGTCCGGCATCCTGCTTGATTCGCACGTGGGAAACAGACATATTGTTCATGCTCCGTTCTTGTTTGATTAGGATCATTTCATCCACGCAAGTCAAGAACAAAAGCAGAACAAAAACATTAAAAATAAAGCCGCCCTGGGCGGCATTATGTCAGGATTTTAAAAAATGCTCCTTTAGCCGGGGCATGAGCTCCACCAGATTACAGGGGCGGTGCCGCGCATCCAGCTGAAAACGCAGAATATCGTCCCATCCGTCTTTCACGGCACCTGTTGAGCCCGGCAAGGCGAAGAGATATGTGCCGTTGGCCACCGCGCCCAAGGCGCGGGATTGCATGGTGGAGGTGCCAATTTTGGCGTAAGAGAGCATCCGGAACAGTTCGCCGAAGCCCTCGATCACTTTCTCGGCCACGCGATGAAAAGCCTCCGGCGTTACATCGCGGCCGGTAACGCCGGTGCCGCCGGTTGTTATCACCACATCCACGTTAGGGTCTGCGACCCAGGCGCGTAAACCCGCCTCGATCAGGTCCGCGTCATCCCGGATGATGCTGCGGCCTACCAGCACGTGTCCGGCCGCGGTCACGCGGTCTGCCAGCGCATCGCCGGAGGTATCGTTCGCCTCTGTACGTGTGTCGGATATCGTGGCGATGGCGATACGCACGGGGATGAAAGGGCGGTTTTCGTCGATTCGGCTCATTCTGCGTCTGCCGTTTCAATCGGTGCGGGGTTGAAGCTGTGCAGGGTGGGGAACTCGCCTTGCGCCAGAGCGTCCAGGCTGCGGGGTTTCAGGCCGATTTCCTCGGCATAGAGCCAGCTGTCAGCCAGCACCTGGCGCACGAAACGCCGGGTTTGGTCATTCGGGATCGTCTCGATGAACAGCAGCGGATCGGAAGCGTCGCTGATTTTGCTGTACCAGGCTGCGGCGGCGCCAGGCCCGGCATTATAGCTGGCCAGAATGGCAAGCAGATTGCCTTGAATGCCCGGCTGCTGGCCAAGATATTTCAGATAGGCCTGGCCGAGGGCGAGATTTGCCGAAGGGTTGTCGATCGAGCCGGTCACATCCTCCGCTTCGCGCATGGTCGCGGCGGTTGCGGGCATAAGCTGCATCAGCCCGCGCGCGCCGACGCGGGAGACCGCCGTGGCGTCAAAGCCGGATTCGGTTCGGGCCAGCGCGTAGAGCAGTGCTGGGTCCACGCTGAAGCCGCCTTGCGGGTGCATGGCGGGCAGGGGCAGATGCGCGCCGGCAATCTCGTCGACGGGGCTTGGCATGGTGCTGGCGATGGCAATGGTCACATTCACCAGGCCGGCGCGGGCCGCCACAGCCAGCACAGCGCGGCTAAGGCCTGGGGTAGATTGCATTTGCGGCCAAAGTGCCCGCAGCGCGGTTTCTGCCTGCCTGGTTAGCCCCACTTGAAGCATTTCAAAGGCGAGATGCCCATCCGGCAAAGAATCAACGGCGGAAATATCTGCTTCCGTCAG
Organism: Rhodospirillales bacterium; assembly: GCA_018971905.1. Taxonomy (GTDB): domain Bacteria; phylum Pseudomonadota; class Alphaproteobacteria; order Acetobacterales; family Acetobacteraceae; genus Acidocella. The sequence goes on from JAGWZS010000026.1 coordinate 7,204, forward strand.
CGTCGCCGCGATGCCGCTGGGACCAAACCCCTGGCCCAGCAGGCGGCTGGCCAGCATACCGTAAAACGTATCCCCCGCCCAGGAGGCCTGATGAAGCCAGTCGAGATATTGGTCTGGCTGCTGTTGGCGTAGGGCCGCGCGTGCGGCCCAGAAGGCGCTGGCGGCGCGGTCATCATCAGAAATGCCGTGCATTTCGGCGCCCTGGCGGAAATCATCCGCGGCAGCGGTGAGGTTGCCTTGCCTCCATTCATCAAGCCCGGTCATGAATTCACGGCGCCAGGCAGCACTTTCCGGCGCCCAACTAGGCCGCGCCGCGCCGTGGGCGCTCAGCGTTTCTTCCGGCAGCAGAGATAGCTGCGGCGGAGCTGGCATTTCATCGCGCGTCAGCTTGTGCTGCATCAGCTCGTAAATGGCTGGGGCTTCTGGCTCAGTAGAATGTTTCGCCCACCAGGCGGTCAGTTCCGCCGGCTTGGTGATGTAATTATCGCTCAGATACCGTTCAGCCAGAACCACTCCGGTAAGGCCAGTGTCCGATACACGCTGCAGCATCTGGTTGGAGGCGCTGAAATCCCCCTGCGCCTGCAATTGCAAGGCGCGTTGGTAAAATACCACGTCGCTAGGTGCCAGTGGCTGAGGCAGCACCACTTCCACATCGCCCGAGGGAGCGTTGCGCGGTACGGCATAAGCTACAGAATCCCCATTGGTGCCACTATCCGGCGGGGTGGGGGGCGTCGTCGTTCCCGGCCTTTGCCCCTCATCAAGGGACTTTGCCCACCCCTGCATGGGCACCATGCAGAAAAGGGCAAAAACGGACAAGGCGGCAAAGGCCGAGCGCGTCAGTTTAAGGCGGGAGAGCGGTTTGATGGCTCCTCGCATGGCGCTGGCCTACACAGGTCCTGGCCATGACGCAAGCCCTAACGGCGCCATACCCCCTTTTTCAAAAGGCGGTCGCTCGCTCTACCACATTTTTGCCATAGTTCGCCGCAGAGTTCCAGAGAAGAATCTGGATTAAAGCTATGAAAGTTTAGTTAATCAGGTTTGCGTTTCCAGCCATGCACGCATTTGCAGCATGTCCTGCCAGGAGTCGCGTTTGGCGAGCGGCGTGCGCAGCAAATAAGCCGGGTGGTAGCTGGGCAGGCAGGGTAGCGGGTCTGGCAATCCTTCGATTCGCACTTGCCGCCATTGCCCGCGCACCCGCCGGATGCCGTTTTGTGCCTCTGTTCCCAGCAGGGCCTTGGCCGCCACGGCGCCAAGGGTAAGCAGCCCCAGGGGCGCTGCCAACGCGATCTGCCGGTGCAAAAAAGGTAGGCAAAGGGCAATTTCACTTTCCGTGGGCGTGCGGTTGCCGGGCGGGCGCCACGGCACGGTGTTGATGATGCGCACTTTGGTGCGGTCCAGCCCGATGGTGCGGAGCATCTGATCCAGCAATTGCCCCGCGGGGCCGATAAAAGGTTTGCCGGCGCGGTCTTCCTCACCGCCTGGCGCCTCGCCCACAATCACCAGCCGTGCATCCGCAGCGCCATCAGCGAACACAAGCTGGGTTGCGGTATCCCGCAATGCGCAGCCGGAAAAGCCGCGCATGGCGGTTTCCAGCTCGTCCAGGCTCATGCAACTGGCGGCAATGCGTGCCGCCTCTTCTGGCCCGGCGAGCGTGGTGGATGCGGCGCGGCGCGGTGCTGGTGGCACGGCCGCGGGTTTCTGGAAAGCCAACGGGGGTGGCGGTGGCGCGTGGCGGCGGTCCTGCGGCGCGTCCAGCAACGCCTCATCCGCTCCCCACTCCCATTGCAGCCTCAGCGCGTCCAGTAACTCCATGGCTGAATCATTATCTTGGCCCGGCCAGCCCCGCCAGCCCTTTACGCACCGGTGGGTTTGTCATTAGACCGGCCTGACCTGGTCACAATAAGGAACGCACAATGCCGGAGGAAGCTCTGCCGCGTGAGGCGATGGAATTCGATGTGGTGGTTGTCGGCGCCGGGCCCGGCGGGCTTTCGGCGGCGATCCGCCTGAAACAGCTGAACCCGGACCTTTCCGTCTGTGTGGTTGAGAAAGGCTCCGAGGTTGGCGCGCATATCCTCTCCGGCGCGGTGCTGGAGCCGCGCGCGCTGCAGGAGCTGATCCCGGATGTCGATCCTGGCCTGATCCCGCTGGCCACGCCGGTCACGGCGGATGAGTTCGTGATGCTCAGCCCCACTGGGGCGCGCAAGCTGCCCACCCCGCCGCAGATGCACAACGAGGGCAATTATATTGTCTCATTGGGCAATGTGGTGCGCTGGCTGGGCCAGCAGGCCGAGGAACTGGGGGTGGAGATCTATCCCGGTTTTGCCGCCGCCGAGACGCTGATCGAGAATGGCCGCGTGGTAGGCATCGCCACCGGGGATATGGGCATCGGCAAGGATGGCGAGCCGACCGATAATTATGCCCGCGGCATGGAGCTGCGCGCCACCTACACTATCTTTGCCGAGGGCTGCCGTGGCTCGCTGACCAAACAGCTGGAGACATCCTTCAATCTGCGCGAGGGCGTGGACCCGCAGACCTATGGCATCGGCATCAAGGAGCTGTGGGAGGTGAAGCCCGAGAAGTTCCGCAAGGGCCTCACCCAGCATTCCATCGGCTGGCCGCTTTCCAGCGACACCTATGGCGGCTCCTTCCTCTATCATTTTGGCGAGAATCTCGTCTCGGTGGGGTTCGTGATCGGGTTGGATTATACCAACCCCTATCTCTCGCCCTTCCAGGAGTTTCAGCGGTTCAAGACGCATCCGGCCATCGCGCCGACCTTTGAAGGAGGCAAACGCATCTCCTACGGTGCCCGCGCCATCAACGAAGGCGGGTTTCAATCGCTGCCTAAATTGGCGTTTCCCGGCGGCGTGCTGATCGGCTGTGCCGCAGGCACGCTGAACGTGCCGAAGATTAAAGGCACGCACACCGCCATGAAATCTGGCATGGTCGCAGCCGAGGCGATTGTCGAGGCGTTGGCCGCGGATAAGCCGGACACGCTTTCCACCTATCCGCAAAAATTGCAGGAAAGCTGGGTGTGGCCGGAGCTGCATGCGGTGCGCAATATCCGCCCCGGCTTTGCCAGGTTCGGCCTGTATGGCGGGCTGGTGAACGCGGCGCTGGAAACCTATGTGTTCAAAGGCAAAGCACCCTGGACGCTGAAGAACCATGCCGATTACAGCCAGCTGAAGAAGGCCAAGGATTGCACGCCCATCGAGTACCCGAAGCCCGATGGCAAGCTCACCTTTGACCGTCTTTCCTCGGTGTTTCTCTCCAACACCAATCATGAAGAAAACCAGCCGGCGCATCTCACGCTGCTTGACCCCGCCAAGGCAATCAGCGTGAACTATAACGAGTATGCCAGCCCGGAGACGCGCTATTGCCCGGCGGGCGTTTATGAGATCGTGGGTGTGGAAGCGGGAGCGCCCGCTTTGCAGATCAACGCGCAGAACTGCGTGCATTGCAAAACCTGCGACATCAAGGACCCGACCCAGAACATCAACTGGGTGGTGCCGGAAGGCGCTGGCGGGCCGAACTATCCGGGCGGTATGTAAACCCCATGAGCATACGCATTGGCATTGCCGGCATCTCCGGCCGCATGGGCATTTATCTGGCGCAGGAGGCCGCCGCCGCCGCCACGCTTTCGGGCGGCACTAGCCGCTCCGGCGCGGGGCCCGCGGGTGCGGCGCATTTTCCTGATATCGCAGCGCTGGCCCGGGAGTCGGATGTGGTGATCGACTTCACCCATGCCAGCACCGTACAGGCCCACGCCAAGGCCCTGGCCGAAACGGAAACGCCCTGGGTGCTGGGCACCACCGGCTACGGCCCGGAGGATGAGGCGGCGATCCAGGCGGCGTCGAAAACCATTCCCGTCATCGCCGCGCCGAATTTTTGTACCGGCGTTAATTTGTTGCTGTTGTTGGCCGAGAAGCTGGGCCATGCCTTGCCAGCCAGCCAGTACGATGCCGAGATTGTGGAGATGCATCATCGCCAGAAGGTGGATGCGCCATCCGGCACCGCGCTCGCCATTGGCCGCGCCGTGGCGGCCGGGCGGGGCGTTGATCTGGCAGACGTGATTGTCTCCGGCCGGGATGGCCATACCGGCCCGCGCAAGGATGGCGAGATTGGATTCGCCACGCTGCGCGGCGGGCAGGTTGTCGGCTCCCACACCGTGCTGTTCACGGCGGGGGATGAGCAGATCAGCCTTACCCACCATGCATTCGACCGGCGGGTATTCGCCTCTGGCGCCGTGCGCGCAGCACTTTGGCTTCATGCGCAGCCGGCGGGACTGTACACTATGAGAGATTTTTTGAAGTTATAGAAGCCGTGAAGCTGCGGATATTGACCCCAGCCCCCTAATACGTCATCCGAACCCCGCCTTAAGCTACACGGGGGGTTTGTATGCGCGATCGCGGTGAGTTTCTGTTCACGTCTGAGTCCGTTTCCGAGGGCCATCCGGACAAGGTGGCGGATCGGATTTCCGACACCGTTGTGGATGCCTATCTGGCGGCCGACCCTTATGCGCGCGTGGCTTGCGAAACGCTGGTGACCACCAACCGCATCATTCTGGCGGGCGAAGTGCGCGGGCCAGAGGCGATCACCAAGGAATATCTGGCGCATCTGGCGCGCCTCGCGGTGCATGATATCGGCTATGACCAGGAAGGCTTCTCCTGGAAAAACGCTGAGGTTTCCGTGCATCTCCATGCGCAATCCGCCCACATTGCCGTGGGCGTAGATGCCGCCGGCAACAAGGATGAAGGTGCAGGCGACCAGGGCATCATGTTCGGTTATGCCAGCACTGAAACCCCGGCACTGATGCCCGCACCCATCCATTACTCCCACCTGATCCTGCGCCGAATCTCCGAGCTGCGCCGCGCCGCCGACAGCCAGGTGAAGGGCCTGCTGCCGGACGCCAAGAGCCAGGTGACGCTGAAATATGTCGACGGCAAGCCGGTTGGCGCCACCTCCGTCGTCGTCTCCATCCAGCACGAGCCCGGCTTCACGCCTGACCGGGTGAAGGAAATGCTCCGCCCGATCGTCACCGCCGCCCTGCCGGATGGCTGGATGCCGAAGGATAGCGAATTCTACGTTAACCCGACCGGTATCTTCGAGATCGGCGGGCCAGACGGCGATTGCGGCCTGACCGGACGCAAGATCATCGTGGACACCTATGGCGGTGCCGCCCCGCATGGCGGCGGCGCGTTCTCCGGCAAGGACCCGACGAAAGTGGACCGCTCCGCCGCCTATGTCTGCCGTTACCTCGCCAAGAACGTGGTGGCCGCGGGCCTGGCTGAACGCTGCACGCTGCAGCTCTCATACGCCATCGGCGTGTCCCAGCCGCTGTCTCTGTACGTGGACCTGCACGGCACCGAGAAAGACGTTGACCATGCGAAGCTGGAACGCACCCTGCGCGAGCTGGTGAACCTCACCCCGCGCGGCATCCGCGAGCATTTGCAGCTTAACCGGCCGATCTATGTGCCCACTTCCGCTTTCGGCCATTTCGGCCGCGCGCCGGATGAGGAGCTGGGCACCTTTACGTGGGAGAAGACCGATCTGGTGCCCGCGCTGAAGAGCGCCTTCAACCGCTGAGGTTTTTGGGCTTTTTTCAGGAAGGCCCAAGAACAATTCGTCTGTCGCGCAGGCCTGGGGTAGTTTGCCCCAGGCCGCGTTCTATTCTGGTGGCATGATGCAAACCCGCGCCGAGGATATTCCGCCCGCTTCTCCGCCGCTTTGGCTGCGTGCTGCGCCGGTGCTGTTTCTGCTGTTCTGGTCGGCGGGGTTTCCGGTTTCAAAAATCGGCATCCAATATGCT
>JAGWZS010000027.1 GCA_018971905.1 Rhodospirillales bacterium
CGGATCACATCCGCCGCGTAAAGCCCGAGGCGCGGCGTGGCGAGCGGGCCGCGCGTGTGCAGCGGCCGCAGAAAATGCGGTTCGGCAAACACCAGGGCAGGGGGCAGTTGGCCCGACCGCATGAGGTTTTGCGCGCCGTAAACATCCTCCAGAACCAGTGAAAGCAGGTTGGCGCGCTGCCGGAGGCCATCTTCCAGCAGCGCGAAATCAGCGGCGGTGAGCAGTGCGGGCAACGGGTCATAAACGCGCGTAGGTGGTGCGCCGAGTGGGGCGGCAAGGCCCATTTGCCGGTTCAACGCGGCGGCGCGGCGGCCCAACTCATCATTGCCAATCTCGCGTATGGCGCCCAGAATCGGCACCCAGGGCCGGAGTGTCCGGCCTTGGCGGTCCGTGGTTTCATCGCAGGGGGTCATAAGCTGCATTCATGAAGACGTACCAGAGTGCTTCGAAAGTGCCTACCAGCGCGTAAAAAGAAGTACATATTTCTTCCCAGCCCGGTAGTGGCGCACAAGGCTCATGGTGGATTTTGGTCTGGTGCTTGCATAACAAACTTCGACGAATTCCATGGATTATCGCGCGCTAGCAGAGCATCTTGCGGACATGGACGTTTTGACGGCAGATTTATCTTGCGTCGCGTCCTTGTACGTCTCTCTGTCCCGCGCGCGCCGGAGGCTTTGGTTTGAACGAGGTATTTAGCCAGTTTTGTTCCGAATATGACCCCGGCCAGTTTTTCTGTGAGTTGACCACGCCACGCCAGGGTGCGGGTCACGTGCCGCAGCAACTGGTAGAGCGGCTGCTGGGGATAGGGCTGGAAGCCCTGCGGGCCCGGGCTTCGGCGGCGGAAACCGATCTCATCGACCTCGGGGTTACCTTCACGGTTTATTCCGACGCCACAGCCATAGACCGCATTCTGCCGTTTGACTGTATTCCCCGTATCTTGACAGCCCCTGAATGGGATTTGATGGAGCGCGCCTGCGTGCAGCGGGTGAAGGCGCTGAACCTGTTCCTGGGTGATATTTATGGCAAGGGTCAGGTGGTGAAGGACGGGATCATCCCCGCCGAACTGGTTTACGGCAATGCCAATTATCGGCCAGAGATGAAGGATTTCCCGGTGCCCCACGGCACTTACGTGCATGTTTGCGGCATCGACATCATCCGCGACGAGCACGGCGGCTTCAGGGTGCTGGAGGATAACGCCCGCACACCCTCCGGCGTATCCTATGTCATCGAGAACCGGCATTTGATGTTGCGTACCTTCCCGGATCTGATGGCGGGCATCAAACTTAAACCCGTGGATGATTACGGCCGCCGGCTGCGCGCTGCCATGGCCGAGGTCGCACCCGGCGGGCTGGATGATCCACAGGTCGTGCTGCTTTCCCCCGGCATCTATAATTCCGCCTATTTTGAGCATGTGTTCCTGGCGCGCGAGATGGGCGTGCCGCTGGTGGTGGGGGCGGACCTGGTCGTGGAAAATGACCGTGTCTATATGCGCACGACCAACGGCCTGAAGCCGGTACACACCATTTACCGCCGCCTGAACGACGATTTTCTGGACCCGGAAGTGTTCCGCCCGGATTCCATGTTGGGCGTGCCGGGGCTCATCCGTGCCTGGAAGAAGGGCAATGTCGCCATTGCCAACGCGGTGGGCACCGGTGTGGCCGATGATAAGGCGGTGTATGCCTACATGCCGCGTATCATTAAATATTACCTCGGCGAGGAGCCGCTGATCCAGAACGTTGATACGCATATCTGCCGCGAGGAAGAGGGGCTGAAATATACGCTGGAGAATCTCGACAAGCTGGTGACCAAGCCGGTGGGCGAGAGCGGCGGTTACGGCATCACCATTGGTCCCCGCGCCTCGAAGGAGGAACTGGAAACCGTGCGCGAGACCATTTTGGCCAATCCGGACAACTGGATCAGTCAGCCGATGATCGGGCTTTCCGTCGGGCCGACCTTGGCGGAGGAAGGCATCGGCCCGCGCCATCTGGACCTGCGGCCTTTCATCGTCACCGGCAAGGAAAGCTGGGTGCTGCCCGGCGGGCTTTCTCGCGTGGCAATGAAACGAGGCTCGCTGATCGTGAATTCCAGCCAGGGCGGCGGCTCGAAGGATACATGGGTGCTGGCCAAGGATTTCAGCGAAGGAGGCGCGGCATGATCCGGGACCCGGGGTTGCTGGCCCGTGACGCCGAGGGGCTGTTCTGGATGGCGCGATATCTGGAGCGGGTGGAGAACCTGGCCCGCCTGATCGATGTGACTCAGAGTTTTGAGAGCCCCGGCTTCGAGGCCGAAGCTTGGCAGGGGCTTATCCGCATCAACGCGGATGAGAAAACCTTCCATGAGCGCGGGTTTTCGTTTGAGGCCACCCATGTGAAACGCTTTTATCTGCTGGATAAAGGCAACCCCACCTCCGTACCGGGCAGCCTTGAAGGGGCGCGGACCAATGCGCGCACCCTGCGGCCCTTAATGAGCACGGAGATGTGGCGGCAGCTGAATATGTTTCACCGCTTTGTTAGCCAGATCACGCCGGAGGATCTGGAGGGTGATGCGCTTTCGCGCCTGTGCACCAAAATAAAAGAGGGTGTGCAGGCTCATACCGGCATCACGCAGGGCACGCTCTACCGTGATCAGGGCTGGTATTTCTACGAAATTGGCAGATTGATCGAGCGTGCTGACCAGACCACGCGCATGTTGGATATTAAATACACCGCCATTCTACCCCCCGGCCGGGAGGAGAAGCGTGTGGCGGAGCTGACGCAGTGGAATGTGATTCTGCGCGCGGCGGCGGGGTATCATGCGTTCAAGCGCCTCTCCCGCGCGCAATTTTCCGCGGAGGATGTGGTGCATTTCCTGCTGCGCGACCCCGCCAGCCCCCGGGCCGTGCTGCATTGCGCGCGCCGGATAGAGGCCCACCTTGATGATCTGCGCCGGCATTTTGGCCTTGTTGCCGGAGGCGAGGCCACTGAACGCGCGGAGATGCTGCGCGAGCTGGTGCTGGAAAAGCCGCTCAGCCATATTCTTGCCACGGGCTTGCATGATTATCTGGACGTTGTGCAGATCCATTTGCAGGAACTTGCCGGAGCCATCGGCCGCGCGTTTTTCCGGGACTGGCGGCCCGAGGCGGTGCCGGAATCGCAACTGCAAATACAAACCCAGGTTAGCGCGTGAGCATTTCTTCTCTTTCTCATCCTCCAGCCAAGGTAGTCGGGCTGTGGCCTAGCGCTTCCCGTGTCGCGGGTTTAGCCTGGCCACTGGGTGTTTTTGTTCTAGCCCTTCTGCCCCGGCTGCTTAATCTCAGCGCCCAGCCTTTCTGGCTGGACGAGGTGCTGACCTATGAACGGGCCTCGCTCAAGCCCGGCGCGCTGATGCTGGATTCCTTCCAGAACCATCATATGCCCAGCTTCTTTTTGATGCTCTCGCCTTTAACGCATCTGGGGCATCCACAATTCTGGCTGCGCCTGCCTTCGGCCATATTCGGGGCTATAGCCGTAATGCTGGCATTCATGATCGCCGCGCGTGTTGCGGGGCGGCTGGCGGGGGTGCTGGCGGCGTTAATTTTGGGCCTTTCGCCCATGGTGGTCGCTTTTGCGCAGGAGGCGCGGTCCTACACTCTTGTCATGACGCTGATCCTGGTGGCGTTATACGGCGTAACTTTGCTGGCGCAGGATTTGCCCGCCGCGGGGCGGGAGCTTAAGGCGGCAAAGGCAGGCTGGCTGTGCTTTGTGCTGGGAACCGTGGCGGCGCTGGATGTGCTGGGAGACGGGCTGCCCTGGCTGCTGGCCGCAAACCTGATTTTTGCCGCGCTGCTGCCCTTTATGCAGGCGCGGCGAGGGTTTTTACGCAACGTGCTGTTGGCGGACCTTGCCATACTGGTGCTTACGGCGCCGTTTTATGCGCTGTTGCTGCATTTCGAAACGCAAACGGTTGCATACAGCATGAGCTGGATTCCACCGCTGGATGCCGCGCGTGTGTGGTATAATTTTGGCTCGGTTTACTTCATGCGTGTGGCGGATTGGGTTTCCTACCGGTTCCTGGACCACTACGCGGTGCCCGGCTTGGCTTGGATGATCGACAGCCTGCTGCTGCTGGCGCTGGGCGCTGCCGGATGGAGGCTGCGCCGCCGCCCGCCAATGCTGGTTGTGCTCGGCATTGCGCTTCTCTTTTTGCCGTGCCTGTTCCTGCTGATCTCGCTGCACCAGTCGGTGTTGCTACCGCGCTATTTGCTGTGGAGCGCCGCGCCCTTTGCTATTCTGGCAGGCGTTGGCGCCGCGGCGCTGCTGGAGGGGCGGCATATATTGATGACGCGCCTGGCAGTGGCCGGTGTTGCGGCGCTGCTGCTTGAGAATCTGGCGCCGTATTATCATGTGGAGACCAAACCGCGCTGGGATGTGGCGGCCAGAATGCTGGCGGCAGAAGTTGACCCCGGAGATGTGATTTATTTCTCCGATACCGGGGCGACGCAGATTTTGCCCCTCTATATGCCGCACGGTGCGCAAGCGATTGTGCTGAAAGATGCTGATGGCGATCTCGCCCACGCGGAACAGGCGATCCGTGAGGGCAAGCGTGTATGGGTAGTGTATGGCCATGCCGGGCAAAACACCAGCACGCCGCGAGAGTTCTTCGGCCCGGCACGCGCGCTTGGTACGCCAAGCCTTGTGCAGGCGGCGGGTTCGCGCATCACCATTGTACTTTATGATCCGGCGGTGACTCTTGCGAGCTGCACGCTGCTCGGCCTGAAGGATGGGATTTGCGGCTAACCGTCTCCGCGAAAACGGCATAAAAAACGCCGCATCAGCGGCGTTTTTTATGGATTAAAGGCCGTGGCTTATTTGTCGACGAACGCCTTTTCGATCACATACTGCCCCGGTTCGGAATGGTTGCCTTCTTCAAAGCCGCGGGCTTCCAGCATGGTTTGCAGGTCCGCCAACATCTGCGGGCTGCCGCAAAGCATGACTCGGTAATCTTCCCTGTTCAGGGCAGGCAGGCCGAGGTCGGCCTCCAGCTTGCCTGCTTCCAGCAAGGCCGAGATGCGGCCGCTGTTGCGGAAGGGTTCCCGGGTGACGGTGGGGTAATAGAGCAGTTTTTCCTGTGCCATTTCGGAGAAGATCTCGTCTTGCAGCAATTCACTCACGACCTTCTCACCATAGGCGAGTTCGGCGACGTGGCGGCAGCCATGAACCAGGATAATCTTCTCGTAACGCTCGTAGGCATCCGGATCTTTGATAATGCTCACGAACGGCGCCAGCCCGGTGCCAGTGGAGAGCATAAGCAGATATTTGCCGGGCGAGAGATTGTCTTGAATCAGTGTACCAGTCGGCTTGCCGCCGATGATGATTTCATCGCCGGGGCTAAGCTTTTGCAGGTGCTGGGTGAGGGGGCCGTTTGGCACCTTGATTGAGAAGAATTCCAGCTGGTCCTCATGGTTGGCGCTGCATAGCGAATAGGCGCGCAGCAGCGGCCGGCCGTTTATGGGCAGGCCGATCATCACGAATTGCCCGTTGATGAAGCGCAGGCCGGGGTTGCGCGTGGTGGTGAAGCTGAACAGCCTGTCAGTCCAGTGCCGAACGGTTTTCACCGTCTCGGTATACATCGTCGCCAAGGGTACATGCTCCGCAAAAAAACAGGGCGTGCTTATACGCTCTGGCAAGAAATGTTAACCTCTGTTTCGGCATTGCAGGGCAGTAAAACGCAAAAATCTCCTCTTTTTTTGATCATTTGGCGCTAACTTGGCGTGGGGGGCGGTTTCAGCTAGGCTGTTGCGGGCAAAGCCGGAGAGGATATGCACCCTGCAACGCAGCTGGCGGATGCGACATGCCAGTTTTCTGAATTCCATCCCGCCCATGCGCCAGAGTTTGCTGTGCTGCGAAAGCATCTGCCAGAAGGCGCGATGTTGAGCCCGTTGTTGCTGCGCTATGAGGCGGAAGCCGGCTGGTTGATAGCGCATGGCGCTGAACCCGGCTTGGCCCGTGCCGCCGCTGCCCGCGCCGCCGCGCTTTTTGCCCTGAACGAAACGGATGAGCTAGGTGCGGAAGCCGAGGCACCCTGGCGTGTGCCAATGGCGGCGGAGATCTCCCCTGGTCCGCTTCGCTTGGCGGCGTTGTTCGGGCTGAACGCAGACGCAGCGGAGCGGCTGCATGAGGTGTGGGGGTTGCTCGGCACCGCCGACGCGCTGATGGAAACCGGCGGTGACATTCGTCTGGCCCGCGACCCGAAAACCGCCCTGAACGGCTATGGCTGCAGCCACCGCCCGCGCCCGTGGGCGATTACCTTTGCGTCTTCCACCGCTTCCTCATCCTCTGCACGGGGCTATATTGCCGCAGATAGGGCTCGACTGGCTGTAACCGCCGCGCTGCTGCGCGGCACCCCCATTGACAAGGTGGTAGCCGCTTGCGCCGGAAAGGTGAGGCAGGGCATTGCCAAGGGCTTTGGCCTGAGGCCGGGCGAGGAGATTATTCTCGCGGCCTCGGGCACCGATACGGAGTTGCTGGCGCTGGCGTTGACCCATCTGGCCGGGGCGGACAAGCCTGTCCTGAATATTCTCATTGCCCCGGAGGAGACCGGCCGCGGCGTGCCAATGGCCGCCCGCGGGTTGCATTTTGCCGTGGATACCGCTTTGGGACATGACGTGACGTGCGAAGCGCCGATCGAAGGCTTCCGCCCGGATACGGCACTTGCCAATATTTCTCTGCGCGATGCCTCTGGGGCCGTGCGGGCGCTGAGTGTAGTTGAAGCGGAGATTGAAGCCGCGCTGGCGGGGGCGCTGGCGGCAGGCAGGCGGGTGATTCTGCATGGGCTGGATTTGTCTAAAACCGGTTTGCTCGCACCATCACCAGCGTTTCTCGCCCATTTGCGCCAACTGTATGGCGGCAGCTTCGATATCGTGCTGGATGCGTGCCAGGCCCGGCTCTCACCTGCCGCGGTGCGGGCGTATCTCAATCTTGGCGCCACGGTACTGGTAACGGGCTCAAAATTCTTCACCGGGCCACCCTTTGCCGGGGCCGCACTGCTGCCGGCCCAGATTGCGGCACGGTTGCAAACGGGGACGCTTCCGGCGGGGTTGGCCGCCTATTTCAACCGCGCTGAATTTCCAGCGGATGCCCCGGCGGCGCGTGGGCTGCCGGAGGGCGGCAATTATGGCCTGGCGTTGCGCTGGCACGCCGCACTGGCGGAGATGCACGCTCTACTACGGGTGAAGCCCGCGCGGCGGGCGGAGGTTTTGCGGGGCTTTGCGCAGGCGGTGGAACGCGGCATTGCCGCCACGCCTGGCCTGGCGCTGCTGCCTGCGCCCGCCATATTTCGCACTGAAGCGGACGAGCCGTGGGAGCGCCTGCAGAGCATATTCACGTTTTCGCTGCGTGCCCCGCACGCGCCGGAACGGTGCCTGACACCTGCGCAAGCGCGGCAGGTTTATGTGTGGCTGAATACCGACCTCTCCCCTTGGTTGCCGGAGCAGCCGGAGGTTGCAGCACGAATTTGCCATATCGGCCAGCCGGTGCCGTTGGTGCAACCAGAAGGCGAAGGGCAGATGGGGGCACTGCGGGTTTCCGCCGGGGCGCGCCTTATTTCCGGTGAGCCTACGCATCGCACGCTGAGGCCGCGGGCGCGATTACGGCAGGAGTTCGCGGATGTTGGTGTAGTGTTCAGCAAAATCGGGCTGATTCTGGCCAACTGGGCATTGTTATCCGAGGTAAACCCCAGCCCGAGCTATCGCCCGGGCCGGCTGAATAGATCACGCGCTAATGGCTAAAAATGTTCCCGGTCTGATTTACGCTGCTAAGCCCAGAGAAGATCAGATGCGTGCCATCGCTAAGGTAAACATTTAGGGAACCGCTGGCGACGGTCTCACTGGAGACGCTGAGTGTGGAGGCAACCACCAGTTGGCCGGTAAAATTCTGGATCATGTCTGTTCCGCCGCCGCCGGTGATGGAAAACAGATCGCTGGCAAGCCCGGCGCCGGTCAAGGTTTCGTTGCCCGCGGCGGAGACAAGTGTATTTGAACCGGCTGCGCCGCCGATGAGCACGTCATTATTGCCGCCAGCCTGAAACAGGTCGCCACCGCCAAGCCCGCCGTTCAGGCTGTTATTGCCAGCGGCGCCACCGGAGACAATGTTGTTGCTGCTGGAGCCGCCAAACAGCGTAACCTGGGTGTTGCTGCCTGCGGCAAACACTGTGTTAGAGGTACCAGAGCCACCGATGAACAGCAGCTGTTCATTGCTGTTATTGTTGACGCCGCCGATTTTTGTTCCGGTATCGTCTGTGGCGGTAACAAAGGCGTTGACATCGGCGTTGATCGTTGTGGCGCTGTCGGCGACATTCACCAAGTGAATGCTGTCAGTGCCGGTGCCGCCAAGAAGTATGTTGTTACCGCCATATAATTGGTCGGTGGCGATAACGCTGTCGTTGGCGCCGTTCAGGGTAACGTTGTTACCGCCGGCCAGTGTTATGGCAGCGGAAGAGCTGGTTTGCAGCAGTGTATCCTTGCCGCCGAGATTGAATTGTCCGCCCTGCACGGTGAACTGGTTTTGCACGGAGGCTGCGTTGCTTGCCGTGCCGTACTGCCAGGGATTGGAGTCTGAGACCGTTGACTGGCCGGTGAGATTGACGATGTTGCCATCGCCCCGCAGCGTGAGCGCCATGTTGTTGCCGGTTATGGTATTATTGCCGGATACAACAAACAGTGCAGCACTATTGTTCGCGACGATACTGTTATTGCCAGACCAGACGGAGAGCGTGTCTGCACCGGAGACGGACAGCAGACTGCCTGCGCTGCCACTGGCGCTGGTGTTTTCCAGTACCGCGAAAAGATTGCCGCTGCCACCAAGGTAAAGTGCGTTTTGTGGCGCGCCATAAATGAAACCGGAGTTATCACTGCCGTTGACGCTGAGAATATCGTAACCAGCGGAGACACCGGAGGCGGTAAGATCGACGATATTGCCTGAACCAAGGATGATTGTGTTCGGAGCCGACGCGGTTCCGCCCAGCGTGTCTTGTGTGAGGAACTGGCCATCGGCCACGTTGATGGTGTTTCCACCTGAGGCGAGGTTGAGCTTGGTGCCGCCGCCAATGGTATAGCTGTTGCCGCCAACGCTGTCGTTATATGTGCCGCCCGCGGTGGCGACGATGCTGGTGCCACCAGCGGTGACGTTGACAACGCTGGGACCGCTGCCGGGTATGGTGTCAACGATGGTGGGTGTACCGGCGTTATACGTTGTTGAAGCCGCGACCAGACTATCCACCGAAACCGTGGAGGCTGGCACGGTGCTGGAGGTGGTGCCGGACAACGGTGAGGTTGAGGTGCTGACCGTGTCTTGCGCACCAGCCACGCTGATGGTTTCCGTTGTGGTTTGTGCTGAGACGCTGCTGTTGCCGCCGGAGATTGTTGCAGAATTGCCAAAGCTTTGCAGAGAGACCGCGTTGCCGCTGCCGCTGCTCGCCACGGTGTTATTGTTGTTGTAAGTGGTAACGCTGGCGCCTGAGCCAGTGATAGAAATGGCGGTGCCGGGCGTGGTGGCCTGCGCGGCGGAGGAGGCGCCGGCCAGCAGGGCGGTGGGCAGGCTGGTGCCGGGCTTCGTCTACAATCGTGGCGCCGCTGCCGGTAACAAGGATGCTCTTTGCATTTGCCGCGAATATTGTATCGTTGGCACCGCTAACGGTGAATGCGCCGTTGTTGGCATAAACGAGTGCATTGTTGCCCGTGATGTCGAAATTGCCATTCATGTATATCGCCGAGACGGTGTCATTATTGCCGTTGACGACGATATTGGATGTTTTAATGCGCTGCTGCGAGTTGAAATTATTATAGCTGCCATTGATGGTAACGCCACCACCGCTAAAGCCATTGTCTTCGATAGTGTTGTAATTTCCTGTGAGCAGCAGCGTATCTCCGGTAACGCCACCCGACGCGGCGTAACCAGCTATTAGCGTATCGGCGGAGCCGCTCAGGCTGATGGCGTTATTGCCGCCGGTGAGAACAATGTCGACTCCCGACACAGAACTCTGCACCGTGTTGGAGCCGCCAGCGATTGTCGGTGATCCAGAAACGATATCCAGAACCTGGCCGGTATAGGAGGCGGACACGCTACCTGTGATCGTCACAATTCCACTCAAAGCAGTTTCTCTTGTCCAGGCCTACGAAGAATATAATGAAGGCGCGCGGTGGTGCGGTCTCAGGAGGTATTGATTAGCGAGCAGAGCGAGACTCGTCAGCAAAATTATGCAGGCTTAATGTGCGCTGGGGTGCTGCTGTAATCTTGCTTAATAAATGTCTAAAAAGCTACTAACTTCATGTTTTTTTGGGTAGCGTGGCAGAAAAATTCAAAGGCGGCGGCGTATTTTGGGCCTCTGAGGTTTGAATTGTCTCTCTAATATAAAAGAACTATATTAAAAACATGAGAAAAGCAATTATAAATATCTGTTTTTGCTTGATATGGAGGCGTTTTACGCCCCGTTTACGAACCAAATTACAAAACTTTAATCTAGTTTGTAGTAGTGAAGGGCTGAATTGCCGCTTTGGCTGGGCCGTTTGAGGCTCTTGCCGCCCGCCACGGGACATGGTGCAGTTTGCCCATGGTAAAGCTGGACAAAATTTATACGCGCGGCGGCGACCAAGGGGAAACCTCCTTGGGGGATGGTACGCGCGTGCCGAAATCTTCCGCGCGGATTCATGCGCTGGGCGAAGTGGATGAAGCCAATGCCGCCATTGGCCTGGCGCGGCTGGATGCTGGTGGTCCGGCGGATGCCATTCTGGCGCGTATTCAGAATGACCTGTTCGATCTTGGGGCAGACTTATGTACGCCAATTCATGAAAGCGAGGCGCCTGCGCTACGAATCGTACAATCTCAGATTGATTGGCTGGAAGAGCGGATCGATGTGCTGACACAGGCCCTGCCGCCGCTGACCTCTTTCATTCTGCCGGCCGGCGGCCCGGCGGCAGTGCGGCTGCATCTGGCCCGTACTGTGGCGCGCCGGGCGGAGCGCGCGGTGGTGCATCTGCTGGAAACGCCGGGCGAGGCGGTGAACCGGCTGGTGCCGATTTATCTTAACCGCCTGTCGGATTTGCTGTTCGTGCTGGCCCGCGCGGCCAACGGCATGGGCGGGGCGGATGTGCTGTGGGTGCCCGCAGGAAGCCGGAATGGCTAAAACGCAGGAGTGGCGCATTTTGGCCGCGTTCGCCAGCCAGGGTGAGGGGGCTGTGGCGCGGAATTTCTATGCACTTTACGAGGGCGAGAATTTTGGCGCGCCGGACCGTGGGGCGCTGGCGGTAATGGCCTGTGCCCATGCCGACGGGCGTATGGATACGGACGGTGCCCGTGCTGCGGTGCAAAGTGCCGTGCATGGCTTCGCGGAAGGGTATTTTGGCGCCAGGCGCACCATTTCCCCGCGCAAGGCGGCGGCTTCGGCCTTGGCCTCATTGAACCGCTGGCTGGCGGGGCAGGCGCAGAGGGAAGGCGGGCTGGCACCGGTTTCGCTGTCAGCGCTGCTGCTGCAAGACAGGCGGCTGGGGCTGGTGCAGGTGGGCGCCTGCCAAATCTACCGGTTGCGCGGCGGCAAGCTGGCGCCGCTGACCACCCCCCACATCCGCCCACCGGATGCCACATTTTTCATGCCTACGCGCGCCCTGGGGTTGGAGGCGGAACTGGCACTGGATCTGGCGGAGGAGGAAGCCGAGGCCGGGGATGTATATCTGCTCATCGCCGGGTTGGCAGTGGCGGATGGCGTTTATGCCGCCCTGGCGCCGGTTTCAGCGCAGACGGATGAACAGGCGCTGACGCAAGCCGTGTTGGCGGCGCTGGCGCCTCTGCCTGGCCCTGACAAATCGGTGATGGTGCTGACGCTGCAAGGCCTCCCGCAGGCTACGCCGGATGAGATTGTGCGTGCTGCTTTGGCGCATCTGCCCATCCGCCCAGCCCCGCGCGAGGGCGATGTGTGGGATGATTTCGAGATTGGCGCCACTTTGTTCCGGGGGCGCTACACAAGGCTGGTGGCGGCAAAGGATTTGCGGACCAAGCGCGAGGTAGCGCTGAAAATTCCGCTACCCTCCATGTTGCAGGATGAGGTTTTCACCGCCGGCTTCATGCGCGAAGCCTGGGTTGGAACGGCGGTTCGCAGCCAGAGCGTGGTGCAGTATATCGAAATTCCAAATGAGCGCCGTAGCGCGCTTTATCTGGTCATGCCGCTTTATCACGGCGAGACGCTGGAAAAGCGCCTCAACCGCGCGCCGCTGATGAGCCTGCCGGAAGGCATGGGCATCGCCTTCCGGTTGTGCGAGGCGGTGCAGGATCTGGCCGCTATCGAGGTGGTGCACCGCGATTTGAAGCCCGATAATGTGATGCTGCTGGAAACCGGCGAGGTGCGGCTTTTGGATCTGGGGCTGGCCTATCTGCCGGGAATTGATGCCGCCAACGCGGCGCGGCCGGGAGGCACCATCCGCTACATGGCGCCGGAATTGCTGAAGGGCACGCCCGCCAATGCCCGCACGGAGGTTTATGCGCTGGCGGTGACCTTCTACCGTATGTTCTCAGGCGGGGCCTTTCCTTATGGCCAGCATGAAAAGCGCCCCTTGGCCCGCGTGCGGGCAGATTTGCCCGCCTGGCTGGGCGAAGTGCTGGGCAAGGCGCTGGCCGCGCGCCCGGAGGACAGGTTCGCGGATGCCGATGAATTTGCCCAGGCCCTGCAGGTTGGCCTGGCGGAAGGGCGGGACGTACCGCCGCCGCGCAGGCGCCTGGCCTTCAGCCGCCTGCGGCTTTGGCAAGGGCTCACCTTGCTGTTCGCGCTGCTCTTCGTGCTCAGCCTGCTGCGGATGGTCAAATGATCCGTGTACTCTATATGAGCGATCTGCATCTCGAAATGCGGCGGCGGCGCAGCCTGGTGGATTTTTGCCGCGGCCGCACTGGGGTGCCGTCAGGTCCTGCGTTGAAGGATGTGCCGCTGCCAGACCTGATTGTGCTGGCGGGTGACATTCATAGCGGCTTGCTCAGCGTGGCCCATGCGGACAGTTTGGCAAA